>RFHZ01000833.1 GCA_003696125.1 Nitrospinota bacterium | reverse complement strand
GGGGGTGAGCGAGGAGGAGCTCAAGGCCCAGCAGGAGAAGGTCGTGGCTGCCCAAAAGGCGGCGGAGACGGAAAAGGAGAAGGCGGAGCAGGAGCGGGTCAGAGCGCAGCAAGAGCTGGAAAGGGCACAGAGAGCGTTAGAAGAGGCCAAAACGGCGAAAGAGAAGGCCACAACAGCTGAGCAGACCAGGATGGCCGAACTCAAACAGCAGGTGGCCGAACTCAAGGCCGAGGTGGCCAAGATGAAAGCAGAGCTGGCCAGAGAGAGGATCACCCTGGCGGAGAATGCAACGGCGCTGGCCCAGAAAAAGGCGGAGATCCTGGCCCGGAAACTGGAAGCAGAACGGGGAACCCTTTCCCCTACCGAGATTCTGAACCGGTACGAGTGGGCCAAGACCGAAGCAGAGCGAGCCGCAGCCGAAGTAGAAACGGCGAAAAACAGAGCGTTGCTGGCCCAGCAGGAGCTGGAGGCGTTGAAACGAGAGGCCGAGCTGTCCCGTCTCAAACTGCAGGTAGAAAAAGAGCAGGCCAGCGCTGCGCCCGGGACAAGCCTGATCCGTGATATCCTTCGCAGTTTAGAGGAGATCAGCCGTCTCACGCAGGAGAAGGCGCAGGTGGCGGAAGAACGGGCAACCATCCTGCAGGAGCAGGCCCAGTTGGTAGCGGAAAGAGCGAGGGTCACCCAGGAACTGGAACGGGAGCTCTCCTTGCAGCGCAACCGGTACTACCTCTGGAAACGTGAACCTTCCCAGATCTCCTGGACGGCTCTGCAACCGGTCTATACCGATCTGGTCAATTTGCGAAGCCTGGTCATCATCTGGCTCTCTGACCTGCCAGGGCAACTGAATGCGTTGAAGGATTCCCTCCTGGCCTCAAACCGCTTGCGACAGATGGTTGGGCAGGGAAGCCTGATCGTCGTGGCTTTCCTGCTGGCGATGCTGCTCCCCATTCCCTTCCAGCGAGGATTGCAGCGCATACTGGATCGGTACACAGTTCCGCCTCCCCTCCCCCTGGGAAAGAAGATCCTGCGGGCCACGGTGCGGGTCCTGTACCATACCCTGGTACGTGCCTTCCTCCTCCTGGCCGGTATCCTCCTCTTCCTGTTCGTCACCAGGGGGAAGGGGATGCTGGCGGTGGTCATCCTGCTGGCCGGGCTCACCGCCTACCGTTTCATCAAGAGTGTGGTGCAGGAACTCTTCATGCCCTGGGATCCAGAGCAGCGTCTCATCAACTGTCGCGATAGCATCGCCAGCTACCTGTACCGCCACCTGCTCCGCATCACCATTTACGTCACCTTTCTCCCCACCCTCATCTTCATCCTGAAGGCGGTAGAGTATCATGAGGGTCTCATTGCCCTCCTCTGGCTCATCTTCCGGCTGGGACTCCTCCTCCTGCTGGTCCTCCTGACCTATAACAAGGAAGCGATGGTCAGCCTGCTCCCTCGCGCGGAAAACCGGCTGGAAAAGATCATTTATGTCACCGCGACCAAGGTCTATCCCCTCTTTATCCTCTTCATCATCTGCATCGTGGCGTTGCAGAGTCTGGGCTATCTCAACCTGGCCCGTTTCCTGGTGCGCTCGCTGGTCCTCACCGCCATCATCCTGGCTGCGGCACGCCTGATCTATAAGGGTATAGAGAAATTCCTCCGCTGGTGGCTCCTCTCAGAAGGACGGGTGGAACGAGACCTGCTCCTGAGCCGGGAAGCGGCAGAGACCCTCTACGATGTGCTACGCTATGTCATCAGCTATCTCGTCTATATTCTGGCCATCTTTACCATTGTCGGGATCTGGGGAGTGGATCTGAGCGGGATTTACGCTACCCTCACCTCAGAAACCAGCCGCACCTATCTCTGGCGGTTCGTCTCGGCCGGGCTGGTGATCCTGGTCAGCACCCTGCTGCTGCGGCTTGCCTACCAGCTCATCGACCGGGTCTTTATCCTGCCACCAGAGGAAGCCCGGGCCTGGCGGAAGAAGCTCGCCATGGGGGAGAAAGGGAAGACGATCGCTCCCCTGCTAAAGGACCTGCTGCGCTACACGACCATCTTTATCGCCGGGGTGCTCGTGCTCCTCAGACTGGGGGTCGATCCCACCCCTATCCTGGCCGGTCTCGGTGTGATCAGTCTGGCCCTCGGTTTTGGGGCGCAGACCCTGGTCAGGGACGTGATCTCCGGTCTGTTTATCCTCTTCGAGGGGCTCATCCGGGTCGGGGATGTGGTCAACTTCGGTGATACGGCCGGCCTGGTCGAGGAGGTGGGACTGCGGGTGACCAAGTACCGGCAGTTCTCCGGGGAGTTGCGGGTGATCCCCAACGGTGAGATCCGGGCCTTTGGCAACTTCAACCGGCAGTGGGTGCGGGCGGTGGTCACCGTAGGGGTAGCCTATGAGCAGGACGTGGGGAAGGCGATGCGTGTCATGGAGGAAGTAGGGAAAACCTGGGCCATGGAGCGCACAGATATTGTGCTTGAGACGCCAGAGGTGCAGGGGATCCTCGATTTTGCCGACTCGGCCATCACCATCCGCCTGGTGGTCAAGGTCAAACCCTTGCAGCACTGGGCCGCGGAACGGGAACTCAGGCGACGGATCAAGGAGGCCTTTGATCGCGAAGGGGTGGAGATCCCCTTCCCCCGACGGGTGGTCTATACCCGGCAGGAGCAAAATGGGGCGGAAACGGAGCAACAAAACCTGGCCTTGCTGGCCGAGCAGGCGCGGGAGGTAAAGGAGGCCCCATCTCAGGAAGGCCGCTAGATATGCCGTTGCACAAGGTGTTCCCGACCTTGACTTTTCCCCTTGCCTTCTATAGGATAGAGCGCGAAGAAGGGAGAAAGCCGTTTTTTCCACCTCTTGACAATCGTGACTTATGCCGAAAGCGATTCGTAGTCGAATTATCCTTCTGCTCGGTGTGAATATTTTCTCGTTCCTCGTCGGTGCCGGATGCGCAAGGCTCCCCTTTTTCCGCTCCAAACAAGAGGCCAACCTCCTGGTGGTCGAGAAGCTGACCTTCCAGGGGAATACCCATTTTACGGATGCAGAGCTCAAGGCGGTCATCGGGACCACAGAGCGCTCCCGTCTTCCCTGGAAAGAGCCGGAGTTTTTCAACCCGCAGGTGTTACAGGAAGATCTCAAACGGATCCGCAAGTTCTACTTTGATCGCGGGTACCTGCATGCCCGGGTCCAGGAACCCGAGGTGGTCGTCGATGAAAAGGCACACACGGTTCGGATCACCATCACCATCGAGGAGGGGGAACCGACCATCCTGCAGGCGGTGATCCTGGAGGGAGTGGATCAGGTTAAAGGGATCACGGAGACAGAGCTCCAACCGGCCCTGCTCCTCAGGCCAGGCGAGCCGTTGAGTCGCCTGAAGCTCGAACAGGCTAAACTCGCCCTCCTGAACCAGGTCCGTAATCTGGGCTATGCACGGGCCAGGCTCGAGACCCGGGTCAAGATCGATGAGGAACAGCGGAAAGGCTGGGTTACCTTCCTCCTCAAGCCCGGAGAGATCACCTACTTTGGCAAGACCCGGATCGAGGGGAATCAACGGGTAAAGTCGAGCTTTATCCGGCGTGGACTCGGGTTTAAAGAAGGGGAGCTCTTCACCCTGGACAAGCTGTACGAGAGCCAGCGCAGCCTCTTCAATCGTGGACTCTTCGAGCGGGTAGAGGTCAGGCCACAGAATCTGGACGCAGAAGGTGGACCGGTCGATGTCCTCGTAAAGGTGAGTGAGGGAAAGATGCGCAACATCAAGCTGGGGATCGGGTACGGGACCGAGGACCAGCTACGGGTACAGGGGGCCTGGACCCATCGCAACCTGTTCGGTGGGGGACAGAAACTGACCATAGGCGGTAAAGCCTCTTTTATCCTGCAGGAGGTGAGCGCGAGTTTCCAGCAACCCTTTTTCCTCGATCCGGTAACCGATCTGATCGGCGACCTCTCTTACCGGCAAGAGGATCAGGTGAGCTTTGAGGTGACCAGCCTGTCGGCACAGACCCGGATCAATCGCTCCTTTTCTCCCACCTCCAGCGGATTCCTGCGCTATACCTTGCAGTTCAACGAGTTCCGCAATGTCTCTCCTGCCACCACAGAGGAGCTCTCCACAGAGGCGGCAGGATCAACCAGAGTGGCCCTTTTGGCTTTCGGTTTCCAGCGTGACACCTCTGACGATTTCTTCTACCCGACCCGCGGCCTGGTTACCAGCGCTATCC
>RFHZ01000832.1 GCA_003696125.1 Nitrospinota bacterium | reverse complement strand
GAGTGGTGATATACTCCAGGAGTCCACCCAGCATGGTGGTGGGGGGAGGGACCAGCAGCTCCTTCCCCTGGCCGAGCCGTACCGCATTCAACCCGGCGAGCAGGCCGGTGGCGACCGATTCGATATACCCTTCCACCCCGGTGATCTGTCCGGCAAAGAAGAGGTTCGGGCGCTGCCGACAGCGCAGGGTCTTCTCCAGTACGGCAGGGGCATGCAGGTAGGTGTTCCGGTGAAGGCTGCCGTAGCGGAGGAAGACGGCTTTTTCCAGGCCGGGAATCAGGCGAAAAACCCGCCGCTGCTCCGGATAGGTCATCTTGGTCTGGCATCCGACCAGGTTATACGCCTCTCCCTGCATGTCCTCACGTCGCAACTGGACGACGGCATAGATATCCCTCCTGCCATACGGGTCACGCAGGCCGACCGGACGAAAGGGACCGAAGGCCAGGGCATCACGACCACGCCTTGCGACCTCCTCGATCGGGAGGCACCCTTCAAAATAGCGTGCATCTTCAAAGTCGTGCCATTCCACCACCTCTGCACCCAGAAGCGCATCGACAAATCGATCGTACTCCTGGCGGGAGAGGGGACAATTGACGTAATCGGCCTCCCCTTTCCCGTAGCGAGAGGCGAAGAACGTCTTGCTGAAATCGATCGAACTCCCCTCGACGATGGGAGAGATGGCATCATAGAAATAGAGGCGTTCTCGGCCGGTAATCCGGGTGATCTCTGCAGCCAGGGGAGCAGAGGTAAGGGGTCCGGTCGCCACGATGGTGATCCGGTCTGGGGGGAGGGAGTGCACCTCTTCCCGGACCAGATGGATGCGTGGATGGCCGGCAATGGCCTCGGTCAACAGTTGGGCAAACTGGTGGCGATCAACGGCAAGGGCGGTACCGGCCGGGATGCGTGCCTTCTCTGCTATCCGGATCACCAGGGACCTGAGCCGGCGGAGCTCCTCCTTCAACAACCCGCTGGCCGTATCCGGTTGATCCGATTTGAGGGAATTGCTGCAGACCAGTTCGCCCAGGAGATCGGTCTGGTGGGCCGGGGTCATCTTGTGGGGCCGCATCTCATAGAGCCAGACCTCGACTCCCCGCTCTGCCACCTGCCAGGCAGCTTCTGAACCGGCCAGCCCTCCCCCAATAATGCAGACCCCTTCTGTCATCGTCCCGCTCCCACCACCTCTTCATAGGCACAGGAGGAGCGAGCACAGGTGATCTTGGGCTCCTTCCCCCCCTTCTCTACCAGGAGAGGATAGTGGCAGACCGGGCAAGACTGGGCAATCGGCTTGCCCCAGAGAACAAAGGTGCAGTCAGGATAACGACTACAACCGTAAAAGATGCGTCCCCGTTTGGAGCGTCGCTGCACCAACTCCCCCTGGCACCCCTCTTCAGGACAGGGAATACCCAGGGTCAAAGAGCGGGAATAGGTACAACGAGGATAGCCAGAGCAGGCGATAAACTTCCCATACCGCCCCTTCTTTATGACCAGGGGCTGGCCACAACGCTCACAGACTCCCTCGACCTTCTCCTCTTCTTCCCTGTTACTCCCCTCTTCCCCATTCTGGGGAATCTCCTTGGTATTTTTACACTTCGGATAGCCGGAACAGGCCAAAAACTTCCCGTACCGTCCCCAGCGAATCACCATCTTTTTCCCGCACTTCTCACAACGCTCCTCTGTCTCTTCCACCTCTCGTCTCAGGTTGCGCATATGCACACTGGCATGGACCAGGTTTTGGGAGAAGGACTGATAGAACTCTTTGAGCGTGGTGACCCAATCCTTTTCCCCTTCTTCGATCTTATCCAGTTCCTCTTCCATATTGGCCGTAAACTCGACATTGAGAATGGAGGGGAAGTTTTCCACCAGGAGTTCGGTAACGAGCATGCCGAGTTCGGTGGGATGAAAACGGCGATCGATCACCTGCACATAGTTACGATCGCGGATGGTGGAGAGGATGGTGGCATAGGTACTCGGCCGTCCGATGCCTCGCTTCTCCAGTTCCGCAACCAGTGATCCCTCTGAATAGCGAGGTGGGGGTTGGGTGAAGTGCTGCTTGGGAATGATATCGAGCAGGCGAAGGGTTTCCCCTTCCTCCAAAGGGGGGAGCACTCCCGTCTCCTCCTCCGGTGCAGAGGCCTCCTCGCTTTCCTCTTCTGCGGGGAGTGGAGTTTGATCCCCGTCTTGACGCAGGCGAAGATAGCCGGGGAAGCGGAGCACCGATCCGGTAGCCCGGAAGAGGTACTCTCCCCCTCGGATATCCACGGTGGTAAGGTCAAAGACCGCCGCTGCCATCTGACTGGCCACAAAGCGCTCCCAAATCAGGGCATAGAGCCGGTACTGGTCCCGGGTCAGGTAGGGCCTGACCGTCTCCGGATCCCGCAGCACCGATGTCGGTCGAATCGCCTCATGCGCATCCTGTATCCCTTTGCGGTTGCGATAGGTACGCGGTTTGGCCGGTAGGTAGTCCCGGCCAAACCGTTCCTGGATATAGGTACGGGCTTCCTGTTGCGCTTCGGGAGCAACCCGGGTCGAATCGGTACGCATGTACGTGATCAACCCGACCTCCCCCTCCGCACCGAGGGCAACCCCTTCATACAGGGTCTGGGCAATGCGCATCGTCTTCTGCGCCGAGAAGTGGAGTTTGTTGGCCGCCTCTTGCTGCAACCGGCTGGTGATAAAGGGAGGAGGAGGCTGGCGTCTCTGTGTCTTGCGGGTCACCTTCTCCACGCTAAGAGGGAGCGTCCGCACCCCCTCCACAATCTGTCGGGCCGTTGTTTCGTCTCCTATCTCGGCCTTCTTTTTCCCGATTTTGATCAGTTTGGCCGCAAAGGGAGGAGGATTCTGCCCCTCCAGTCTTGCCGTGATCGACCAGTACTCCTGCGGGACAAAGTTCTGAATCTCCCTTTCCCGCTCACAAATCAGCCGTAAGGCTACCGACTGCACCCGTCCGGCGCTGAGGCCCTGTTGCACCTTTTTCCACAGAAGAGGACTGATCTTGTATCCGACCAGGCGATCAAGGATGCGTCGGGTCTGCTGGGCCAGCACCTTGTTCTGGTCGATCCGTTGCGGATGAGCCATGGCCTGTCTGACCGCCTGCTGGGTAATTTCGTTGAAGAGGACGCGATAGATATCCTCGGGAGCCTTTCCCTGTAGGGACTCGGCAATGTGCCAGGCAATCGCCTCTCCTTCCCGATCAGGATCAGGGGCGAGGTAAACCTTATCCGCTTTCAGCGCACTCTCTCTCAGTTCCTTGAGAATTTTGGCTTTCCCCCGAATCACGACATACTCGGGACGAAAATTATCCTCAATATCAACCCCGAGCCGTTTCTCCGGGAGGTCCTTGACATGACCTACCGACGCTTTGACGGTAAAGTCTTTTCCCAGGAACTTCTTCAGGGTCTTTGCCTTTGCCGGCGATTCCACAATAACGAGCGATTGGGGCATCTTTCCTTTCCGTTTCCTCTGTTCTGCTCTGGAGTACAAACCCTCGTCTATTTCCTCAAAGTGCTTGATAAATGGGTCTCTCAGGATACGCCCCCACCCATCTTCTCAAGGAGCGGAGGTCAAGGCCCGGAGGTAATACTGCCCAGAGACCTGACGGATCAAGCCGCGCAACTCCAATTGCATTAAGATACCAGAAACCACCTGGGTTGGCAACTTGGCCTGCTCAATGATGGCGTCGATATGCTGTTCTTCGGCCGTAATCAACGACAGGATCAGCTCCTCCCGGGCAGAGAGGGGAGGGGATTGTTCCTCTCTGGGGGGAGAAGGGGGAGAGGGTTCAGGAAAGGGGAGG
>RFHZ01000831.1 GCA_003696125.1 Nitrospinota bacterium | reverse complement strand
CTTTCCCCAGCTTCACGGCAAGCCGGGCCATGGTCGAGAGGGCCGGTTGCATCTCTACGGCGGTTGAGCCGGTCGGAACAACGATCCCTGCTCCTCTAGCCTGGCCTACCCCCGGGTTTTCCGGGTGCATCCCGGTAACCGCCGGGATGCCCGTTTTCTGAGCCGCCTTACATACCACGGCACAGGCCAGGCCATAGCGACCGGCATTGAAAGCCGGACCGGCGATGACCACATCCGGTCGGATACGCTGGAGCGCTTCTTCTATTGTGGTACGGGCTTTTTCCTCCTCTTCGTTACAGTAGTTATCTCCACAGACGATGGTGGCAACGACCTCCCCCTGGTCCTTCAGCATCTGTTGCAATATCTTGCCCGGACCCTGGGGACCCTCCTGAACCTGTACCGGCATATTGGCCTTCTCCTCCCCGCCGATACCGGCAAAGAACTGGTTCAGGTAGTGTACCACGCGTAACGGGTATCTCATGATGCCTCTCCTCCTCTCCCGGCTTCCTACCAGGGCACGATTCTAGAGGTTTCCCTCTCCCGGCAAGCGTTTATCACCTGCTACCCCCTGTATAACATAAGCCCCCTGAGCCGTCAACGATTTTTCCACAGGGGGTCATCTCTCCCCTGACCCTGTGCTTTTACGGTATGGAGCCAAGCCGGGATGGACATGCGTTACCAGAAAAACCCTTTACCGCAGAGCCCATAGAGAACGCCGAGAAGAAAAGGCACGGCGTGCTCAGCATCTCCGGTGGTGAAAGCCTTTGGGTGATGCGGGAAGGAGGGGGGGAGGCCAGCGGATGGGTGTCATCCGCTGACCCCGCCAGAGGAGTGGCTTGTAAGGGAGGATTCTGCTGAGGAGTCAGTGAGTGAGGGCTAGGAGAGCCAGAGAAATATGATAATGGCACAAACCATGAGTTCCATGAAGACGTCTTTCAGGCTTCCCGTAGTCATGAGCATTCTCCCCTTGCTAAGTATTCCAGGCTCATTTCCTCTCTGTCTAGTATCAGTTTAGGTATCCTCCCCTTCTCTAGCTGTGATCTATATCACGTCGTCATTTTTTCTGGTAAGGTATCCTCTTTTCTTGCGTGTATGGGTATTGGGAAGCTGTCTTCGGATGGGGAAATCCCCTGGAGACAAAACATTTCCAATATCCTGCCCCAAAGTTTAACTTGACTTCCTGGGAGAGGCTTGCTAGGTTAATATGATTTATATAAGCCGGTCCCCTCCCGATAAACAGAGGAACGAGGTCTCAGCCCAAGGAACAGAACTGACCGGAACGTTAGAAGAGAGTCGTCGGTTCGCTTATGCATAGTGGGAAGCCCTGTCATGACAACGTCTGCTGCAAAACCGTGGTACGTGATCCGTACCAAACCCCATCAAGAGGAAATCGCCCTTCTCAACCTGCAAAACATGTCTGTCGAGGTCTACTATCCCCGGCTCAAAGAGCGGAAGGTGATCCGCCGTAAACAGCGAGAGGTTATCGGTCCCCTCTTCCCCGGCTATCTCTTTGGCCGCTTTGATCTTTCCACCCAGTACCATTCCGTAAAGTATGCCAGGGGTGTGCGGAACGTGGTCGCTTTTGGAGGTATTCCTACGCCCATAGACGACACTGTTATCGCCTCGATTCGTGCCCGCGAACAGGAGGAGGGGATCATCGTCCTGCACCAGCCCCCGCTGCAGCCGGGCGAAGCGGTGGAAATCCTGGATGGGCCCTTTAAAGGATTGGTAGCCATCTTTGAGCGCGAGCTCAGCGGCCAACAACGGGTGCAGTTGTTGCTCGATATCCTGGCAACCCAGGCACGGCTGGTTATCGAACGGGACAAGATACGGCGCGTTCAGCCATAGCAAGGGAAGGAATGGCGATTCCTCTCATCGATCTCCAAGCGCAGTACAGGGCAATTCAGGCCGAAATATGGACCGCACTGGAACGGGTGCTGGCCTCTCAGCACTTCATCCTCGGTCCAGAGGTAGAGGCCTTTGAGCAGGAGATAGCCCATTACACCCGCTGTACCCATGCCATCGGTGTCTCTTCCGGCACCGATGCGTTACTCGTGGCTCTGATGGCCATCAACCTGCAGCCGGATGAGGAGGTAATCACCACCCCGTACACCTTCTTTGCCACCGCCGGTGCCATTGCCCGTCTCGGGGCGCGACCGGTCTTCGTAGACATCGATCCGCAAACGTATACCCTGGATCCGGCCGGCATCGAAGCGGCCATCACCCCGCGAACCCGGGCCATCATCCCGGTGCATCTCTACGGACAGATGGCAGACATGGACCCGATCCTGGCCATTGCCAGGGCCTATCGTCTCTATGTCATCGAAGATGCGGCCCAGGCCCTCGGGGCCGATTACCGGGGGTGCCCTGCCGGATCGCTCGGGCATCTCGGCTGTTTCAGCTTCTACCCGACCAAGAACCTGGGGGGAATCGGTGATGGCGGGATGGTGACCACCAGCGATCCGGAACTGGCAGAGCGGGTCCGGCGATTACGCAATCACGGATACGGCCCGCAAAAATACTACAACACCCTGATCGGGGGGAATTTTCGCCTCGATGCGATCCAGGCCGCGGTCTTGCGCGTAAAGCTCCGCTACCTGGAGCGATGGACTGGCGAACGGCAACGTAATGCTGCTCGCTATCGCCACCTGTTTGCGACAACCGGCTTGATAGACAGGGAAGACACACAGGAAGACCACCCCAAAAGGGCACCGCTCTGCTTACCCTATGAAGCGGGCTATGGCCGGCAT
>RFHZ01000830.1 GCA_003696125.1 Nitrospinota bacterium | reverse complement strand
TCATTACCCGCCTCGCCTGCCATCCCCTGACCCGACACGATGGCCCGGTATCGGTCATGCGGGCCTATACCGTAGAGGAGTATACCCGGATGGTTGCCGATGCAGAGATTGGGACACCGGTTACCATCCGGCGTCATCATTGGTACCGTGTTTCCCTGACCAGGAACAAAAAGGAGGGGGGTGATGCGTGAGGTTGTGGTGGTAGGGGGAGGACCGGCCGGAGCAGCGAGTGCCACCTTTTTAGCACAACAGGGGGTTGATGTGCTGTTGCTGGAGCGGGCGATGTTCCCGCGGAACAAGCCGTGTGGAGAATTTCTCACTCCAGGGACGTTACGTCTCTTCCGGGCACTCGGGGTGGCAGAGACGGTGGCAGCCCAGGCGCAACCGGTACGGTGTCTCCTCCTCATTGCCCCGCAGGGGGAACGGGTAGAACATCAGGCAGAGGGGGGAGACGAAGTAGGGTTTGCGTTGTGCCGTGCCGTGCTCGATGCCCTATTGCTCAACAGGGCGCGGGCCAGCGGTGTGGAGGTGTGGGAAGGGTTTGCGGTGCGGGGAGTGTTAAGAGAAGAGGAACGGGTGGTAGGGGTCTGGGGGATCGATGCCCGGGGAATCCGGCAGGAGATCCGGGCACATCTGGTCATTGGGGCGGATGGCACCCACTCCCTGGTGGCACGAGAGCTCGACCTTGTCCGTCCCTTACCCCTTTTGCAGCGTATCGCCCTCGTCTCCCACTGGCCGGTCGATACCCCCGGCGATACCCTGGAGATGCGGGTGCAGGGAGGGACGGTTTGTGGGATGGGTTTCCCGGCCCCGCGTCTGGCCAATGTCACCCTGGTCGTTCCCCGTCGACAGGCTCCGGAGGTGGCGAGAAGAGGGAAGGGTGCTTTTCTGGAGGAGCAGATCAGCCGTCTCTTCCCCGACCTGTCCCGGCGGTTATCTGCTGGAACGGGACCGATCGACGTGTGGACCATCGGTTGCTTTGGGCATCGTGCCAAGCAACTCACCGCGGATGGTGTCCTGCTGGTAGGGGATGCGGCGACCTTTATCGATCCCTTTACCGGTGAGGGGGTGTACCTGGCCCTGCGCGGAGCAGAGCTGGCCGGTGAGGTGGCAGGAGAAGCGCTGCGACGTGGTGATACGCGCCGTCAAAGCCTGATCGCCTACGAAAGGAGACGGCAGGAGTTGCGCCGACGCTACCTGCTGTGTGCCTTGATACAGGCCATAGTCCGTAGTCCGGGCTTGATGAATATCGTGGTTCGCTGGCTCCGGTCTCATCATACGGTACGAGGCCGGTTGATGAAAGTCCTGGGTGATGTTTCTCCACCAGAAGCACTGCTCAAGATCTAGGGGGAGATATGCACTGTGAAAACGTCATAGAGATGGCGGGAAGCCTGGAGCGGATCTATGAGCTGGCGGCCAATATTCAGGACTGGCCTGCCCTCCTTCCCCATTATCGTTACGTCCGGGTCCTGGAGCAGAGCGAGCGCCATAAGGTGGCAGCGATGGGGGCACGCCGGGGCTGGTTTCCGGTGTCCTGGCGGGCCAGGCAGGACCTGCTACCTGAGCAGCACCGCATACGGTTCCGTCACCTGGGAGGGGTGAGTAGAGGGATGGAGGTGGAATGGCGCCTGGTCCCGGCCTCGCACCGGGTTCGCGTGACCATCACGCACGACCTGAACTATCCTATCCCCCTTTTGGGTCCCCTCTTTGCCCACTACATCGTGGGTGAACTCTTCGTCAAACCGATCGCCAACATGACCCTGCGTCGGATCAAGGAGATTGTCGAGGGTGAGGCGAAGCAGGCAGGATGAAGATGACACGGCGGGTAGTGATTACAGGGATCGGGGTAGTCAGTCCCATCGGGATCGGGGTGGAGAACCTGTGGCGCGGTATCCTGGCCGGTCGCTCTGCCGTTCGCCCTGTCCGTTGTTTTGACGCCAGTGCCTTCCCCTGCCGGATTGCCGCCGAGGTTCCCGACTTTGATCCGACCCGTTTTTTTGCGCCGCGTCGGCTGAAACGGCTGGATCGCTGTACCCAGTTTGCCGTGGCCGCGGCCAGGATGGCGGTTGCCGATGCCGGACTCGACC
>RFHZ01000829.1 GCA_003696125.1 Nitrospinota bacterium | reverse complement strand
GGCTCGGTGCGCATCCCGGCCAGTTGTACCGGTATCGTGGGGCTCAAGCCGACCCTGGGACGTGTCCCCCATCCTCAATCCCCCGATCTCTTTGGCACCCTCTCCCATATCGGCCCCATGACCCGTACCGTGGCCGATGCCGCTCTCATGCTCGAAGTGATGGCCGGTCCTGATCACAGGGACCCCCATTCCTATGGACGCCCCCTTACCTCCTACCAGGCTGCCGTAAGCGAACGAGTGACAGAGTCCTTGCGGGGAAAGAAGATCGCCTGGAGTCTCACCCTGGGCAACAGCGAGGTGGATAGGGAAGTGCGCACCCTGGTCGAATCTGCGGTCCAGGTCTTTTGCGAATTGGGTTGCCAGGTGGAGGAGAATCGACCCGCATTCGAGCTCCCGGAAAGAGAGTACCTGGTGTTGTTCCATTCCGGTTTTGCCGCCCGCCTGGAGCCGTATCTGGATCGTTTCCGGGAGAAGATCGATCCTTCCCTCCTGGATGCCATCGAAAAGGGGAGGCAGTACCGGGCGGTAGACGTGCACAAGGCTCTCTATTTCCGTAGCCAGCTCTTTCAGAGTGTGCAGCAGTTCTTCCAGGAGTATGACCTCTTCCTCACCCCTACCCTTGCTGCCCCGGCCCTGCCGGTTACCCAGAGCACCCTGGATCCGGTGATGATCAACGGCAAAGTGGTCGGGAGCGTGCGTAGTTCCTGGTACCCGTATACGCATCCCTTCAACATGGCCGGCAATCCGGCGATTTCTATCCCCTGTGGCTGGACGCAGGAGGGACTCCCGGTCGGTTTGCAGGTGGTAGGACCCTGGCTGGCAGAGGGAGAGGTTCTCCAGGCAGCAGCCGCCTTTGAGCTGGCCCGGCCCTGGGTGGAGAAGAGGCCACCCCTCTAAGAGGGATCACAGGGGCCAGAGAGGAATCTATAACCTCTGTGGCCCCTGCAGGGGTATCCTCAGGTAAGGTTGTTCACATCGATAAACCCTTCCCGCTCCAGGTGGAGGAGAATCTCCTGTGCCGCTTCGTCGGCACTCATGACTGAAGTATCGACGATAACCTCTGGATTTTCCGGTGGTTCGTACGGGTCGTCAATTCCAGTAAAATCTTTGATCAATCCTGCCCGGGCCTTGGCGTACAGTCCCTTCCGGTCTCGTGATTCACACACTTCGAGCGGTGTGGCCACGTACACCTCGATGAAGCCGCCATACTGGCTGATCATCTCCCGCACCTCCCGGCGAGTGGAGCGATAGGGGGCGATAGGAGCACAGATCGCTATGCCTCGATTCTTGGTGATCTCGCTGGCCACAAAACCGATTCGTTTGATGTTGAGATCGCGGTGCTCTTTGGAAAAACCGAGCTCGCTGGAGAGATTCTTCCGCACGATGTCTCCATCCAGCAGGGTAACCGGCCGCGATCCGATCTCCATCAGCTTGGCCATCAAGACATTGGCAATGGTCGATTTGCCGGCGCCAGAGAGACCGGTGAAAAAGACGGTAAACCCCTGTTTGGCCCGTGGAGGATAGGAGCGCCGCAGCTCGGTAATGACTTCGGGGTAGGAGAACCACTCCGGAATGTCCAGACCTTCTCGTAAGCGGCGCCGCAGTTCGGTACCGGAGAGGGTCAGCACTTTGCTCCCTGCAGGAACCTCTGAACGGGGTAAGTACTGGGCGAGCTCCTCG
>RFHZ01000828.1 GCA_003696125.1 Nitrospinota bacterium | reverse complement strand
TCTCAGAATATTGAGAACAAGAGGCGGCATACCAGGGGGGAACTCCTGGCTTACGGGTTCTGCTTCCTCCTGCTGCTCTTCATCCTTTTCCCCTTGCTGGTGGTTTTGGCTGACGCCTTCTTCCCCTTGCTCTTAGAAAAACGAAAGGTGGGAATGGGGCTTGACCTCCAGGGATTCCGCTACGTCTGGCAGTGGTACAGCCCGCATCTCTGGTTGAGTCTGAAGCTTGGAATCCTCTCCGTGATTGCCTGTCTCGGCATCGGCGTGCCGGCAAGTTATGGATTCCTCAAATATCCCGGGTGGGGGACTCAGCTCCTGGAGGAGATGCTGCTCCTTCCGCTCTCGATCCCCGGTATTGCCCTGGCCCTGGCTTTGATCCAGACCTATAGCATCCTCCGGGGAGCGTGGTACCTGATCTTGGTCGGACATACCCTCTATGCCCTCCCCTTTCTGGTCCGCTCCGTGACCGGGGCCCTGCGCCAGGGAAAGGTACTGGAGTTGGAGCGCTGTGCCGCCAGTCTGGGGGCTTCCCGGTGGCAGCGGTTTCGCTATGTGCTCTTCCCCTATCTCCGGCATGCCATGATGGTCGGCTCACTCCTGGTTTTTGCCATTTCCTTTGGGGAGTTCAACGTCAGCTTTTTGCTGAACACACCGGTGAATCAGACCTTTCCCGCCGGCCTCTATCTGACCTATATTCAGAACAGCGTCTCGATCTCCAGCGCAGCGACGACGCTCTTCCTGCTTGTTGTTATTCCCATTCTCCTGGCGTTACAGTACGGCGGAGGGAAGGCAGCGGATGCTCTCCCCCATCAGCAGGCCTGAGGGGAGGAAGATGAGAGGCATTTTCCTGGAGAGCATCAGTAAGACCTATCGTGATGGAACCAGGGCGGTACACGAAGTGACGCTGACCATCCCTCCGGCACAGATCATGAGCCTGGTCGGTCCATCCGGTTCAGGGAAATCGACGCTCTTACATATCATCGCCGGTCTGTTAACCCCGTCCACCGGGCAGGTCTTTTTCGGCGAGAGAGAGGTCACGCAACTCCCTGCAGAACAGCGAAATGTGGGTATGGTCTTTCAATCCTATCTCCTCTTTCCCCATA
>RFHZ01000827.1 GCA_003696125.1 Nitrospinota bacterium | reverse complement strand
CAAGGTGGAAGGGGAGAGTTCCAGCGGGACAAATTCCTGTAGCCATCGATAGCTGATCTTCATGCCTTCTCCCGTTAGAATTGCCTGAGAAATCGCAGATCGTTTTCAAAGAAGAGCCGGATGTTATCTATCCCGTATTTGAGCATGGTCAGACGCTCGATACCCATGCCGAAAGCAAAACCGGTAAAGCGCTCGGGATCGTAGTTCACGAAGGAGTAGACGGCAGGATCGACCATGCCGGCACCGAGGATCTCCAGCCAGCCCGAATGACACAGGGCACAGCCTTTCCCCTGGCAGATCACGCACTGGATATCGACTTCGGCGCTCGGTTCGGTAAAGGGAAAGTAGCTGGGGCGAAAACGCATCCGCGTTTCCGGGCCGAAGAACTGGGTCACGAAGAGTTCCAGGACGCCTTTGAGATCGGCAAAGGAGATCCCTTCATCGACCACCAGCCCTTCTACCTGGTGGAACATCGGTGTATGGGTGATGTCGGCATCACAACGATAGACCTTTCCCGGAGCAATGATACGGACAGGGGGGGATTGTTGCTCCATGACCCGCACCTGCACCGGTGAGGTATGGGTGCGGAGCACCACCTCGTCTGAGAGGTAAAAGGTATCCTGCATGTCCCGCGCCGGGTGGTCTTTGGGAATATTGAGGGCCTCGAAATTATAGTAGTCCAGCTCGATCTCTGGTCCCTCGGCCACGGAAAAGCCCAGGCGGATAAAGATGGTCACCACCTCATCCAGCACCTGGGTGAGCGGGTGCTTCCGGCCGAACAGGGGACGGCGTCCCGGCAGGGTGACATCTACCCAGGCGGCCTCCAGCTCTTGCGCGACTTTGACCTGTCGTAACTCCTCTAGCCGGTCTGCAATCGCCTTTTCGATAAAGGCCTTGATCTGGTTGGCCTTCTGCCCGAACCGGCGTCTTTCGGCCGGAGGGAGGGAGCCGATTTCCCGCAGGGCACCGGTGATCAGGCCCTTACGCCCCAAATACTTGATCCGGATCTGGGTAACCTCCTGTTCCGATTGGGCCGAGGTAAGCTCTTGTACCGCCTCTTGCTGCCACAAATCCAGCGCTTCTCTCACTTTTCCCCTTCTCCCTGACACGCTATCAACTCTCTATACCCGGCAGCGCTTCTGCCCTTGCTCTTGCTGGAGCACCCTGTACACAGAAAAAGTTTACGACTCTGACCGCTTTCCGGTCACCGGCAGGCGGTCCGTAAACTTGCATGCTCCCTCAGGATAGAATAGCAGGAAATAGGCCCAAACAGGGGAGGTCACGGCGTAGTGCTATGGGCTTCTTTGGCCAGGGCAACCAGTTGCGCAAAGTCCTCTGGTTGGTGAACAGCCAGATCGGCCAGAACCTTACGATCGATGGCCACCTCTGATTTCTTCAAGCCATCCATGAACCGGCTATACGAAAGTCCGTGCAAACGGGCAGCAGCGTTGATCCGGGCAATCCATAACTTCCGGAACTCCCGTTTCTTCACCCGGCGATCACGGTAGGCAAATTTCAGGGCGCGTTCCACCGTCTCCTTGGCCCGGCGATAGTTCCGGCTCCGATTCCCCCAATAGCCTTTGGCCATTTTCAAGATCTTGCGGTGTCGCCTTCTCGTAATTGGACCGCTTGTTGCTCGCGGCATAGTATCCTCCCACCACTATTCACAATGAACCATACGCATCAGAGACGCGCGCTCTTTTCCTCTCTTTACTCCTTACCCGTAGGGTAGCAGCTTCACCACCCGCTGTGCATCGACACCACTGAGCACGGTATGCTGTCGCAAGCGGCGTTTGCGTTTGCGTGGCTTTTTGGTCAGGATATGATTTTTCCCCGCCTTATAGCGCTTCACCTTTCCGCGTCCGGTCAGGGAGAACCGTTTTGCCGCTCCCTTATTCGTCTTCATCTTCGGCATGACTGTTCCTCTCTGCTCCCATCCATCAGAGACTCTTGGGGGTGAGCACCATGGTCATATTGCGGCCCTCTTGTTTGGCCGTCTGCTCCACAACCCCGATATCCTCCATATCACCGGCCACACGTTCCAGGATTTCCCGGCCCCGTTCCGTATGATCCATCTCGCGTCCACGAAACATGATGGTCACCTTGACCTTATTCCCCTCGCTCAGGAAGCGACGGATATGCTTCACCTTGAACTGGTAATCATGCTCCTCTGTCTTGGGGCGCATCTTCACTTCTTTCACCTGGATCAGCTTTTGCTTCTTCCTGGCTTCCTGAACCCGCTTGCTCTGCTGGTAGCGGAAGCGCCCATAGTCCATGATCTTGCATACCGGGGGTTTGGCATGTGGGGCGACCTCAACCAGGTCGAGGCCCTCCTCTTCGGCGATACGCAGAGCCTCCTCTATGGGGAAGATCCCCAACTGCTTTCCCTCGGCATCGACCAGGCGCACCTCAGGGACTCGAATCATTTGATTCACGCGTAGACTTTTTTCGATACGTGCCACCTCCCCCCTGATCTCGAGTGATGATGACCAATTACGAGATTCCTCCCTACCCGGAAGTCGTCTCTACCACAGCCGTGCCGGGCGTATCGCCAGCCCATCTTCTCTCTCCTCCCTCCCGGCTCACCCGCGGCACACGGCCGTCTGCGTCCTTCTTGTCGGCCGCAAGGCCCCTTTCCACGGTTCTTCCGGGGGAAAT
>RFHZ01000826.1 GCA_003696125.1 Nitrospinota bacterium | reverse complement strand
CCTCTAAACCCCGCCGGCCCCGGTTCCGCTTGAGGGAATCGGACGAGTCGGCGATCTGCTGGAGTTCTTTTAAGATAAACTGGGGAACGACCAGGACCCCTTCTAAAAAGCCTGTCTCGCAAATATCAGCAATCCGGCCATCGATGATGACGCTGGTATCCAGGATCTTCGCATTCTCCCCTTCCAGAGAAGAGTGGAAGATCTTGCGGTAGTCTGCAAGCTGAAACTCCTTCCCCTTCTGCGCTCCCAACATGGTACCAAGATAGACCGCTATCAGATTAATACCTACGGCCAGGGCAAAACTCACCCCTGTATTGGCCAGGGGAATCAGCATGAGCGAGTAGGTGAGCAGATTGGCCAGAATGAGGCTCAAAAACAGGCCGATAATTGCTCCCACTATCATCTTGGGCGACATGGACCGCAGTTTCTGTTCCAAAAAGATCACCACCGTGGCCAGGAGCAGAGCGCCCCCCATTCCCCAGAAGGCGGCCCACGGGTGTGAGACGAGTTGCGGTCCCAGTTCATATCCCACGAAGCTAGAAAGGAGAAGGAAAATGGCTCGAACGAGTATCGAACCCACGGTATCACCTCCTTCCCGAGACGCTGCCCTCCCCCCTCTCTCCCAGGGGGTGAGGAGAGAGGACAGCGCCGCGACCGAACCGTAAACCTATCCATGAGCAGGAACACTCCGTTTCCCTCGCTTGTCGGGAGGAGAACACACCTGGCCAGGGGAAAAGAGGACACCGCTGAACCGCTGTCCGGCAAAGCGGACGAGACGAGAGGAGAGAAACCTGTTGGCTGTGCCTGGTATTATCCACTTGCCCAGCGAAGGAGACCGAATGTTCTCTAGCTTTTTAAGATTTTAAATAATATAGGAATTTCTCCATAATACCACGGAGAAAAAAAACAGTCAAGCCCGTTTTTCGCTCTTTTCTCAGACAGCCCCTACCGATCGATATCACAGAGCACGATATCGATGGAGCCGACAATAGCCACCAGATCGGCAATCATGGTCCCCTCGCTCAACATGGCGTCGATGGCGCTGATGTTACAGAAAGACGGGGCGCGACATTTGACCCGAAAGGGGGTGCCAGACCCATCGCTTATGATGTAGAATCCCAGCTCTCCCCTAGGAGTTTCCGTGCGGACGTACACCTCGCCTTTGGGGGGGCGGACCCGCCGGGGAATCGCCTCCTTGACATCGCCGGGGGGGATAGCAGGGAGGGCCTGTCGCAAGATCTTGAGCGACTCCTTCATCTCCCAGACCCGCACCATATAGCGATTCCAGCAGGATCCCAGGGGGCCGTGTTCGTCTGAGCCGACCGGAATGGCAAACTCGAAGCGATCATAGATGGAATAGGGATCATCCCGGCGCAGATCCCACTGCACGCCACAGGCCCGCAGATTCGGTCCGGTGATGCCACAGTTGATCGCCGTCTCCGCGTCAATGACCCCGACATCGGCGGTCCGCTCGATGAAGATCTTGTTAAAAGAGAGGAGATCGTTCAACTCATCGATCTTGGGCTCAAAGTAGTCCACGAATTCCATCGCCTTTTCCACCCAGCCCGGAGGCAGATCGCGGGCCAGCCCTCCTATCCAGATATAGGCGTAGAGCATCCGGGCCCCGCTGACCCACTCCAGCAGATCGAGAATCTTCTCCCGGTCCCGGAAAGCCCAGAGAAAGGGGGTAAAGGCCCCGATATCCAGCCCATAGGTTCCCAGGGCCACCAGATGACTGGCGATCCGGTTCAGTTCACACATGATGACGCGGATATACTCCACCCGTTCAGGAACCGTGATCCCCATCAGCTTCTCTACAGCCAGCGCATAGGCGAGATTCTGGTTCATGGCCGCCAGATAATCGACCCGGTCGGTAAAGGGGATGATCTCCTCATAGGGGAGCGATTCGGCATGCTTCTCAAAACAACGGTGCATGTAACCGATATGCGGGATTACCTGCCGCACCACCTCACCATCGGTCACCAGTTGCAGGCGCAGCACGCCATGCGTGCTCGGATGTTGAGGCCCCATATTCAGGATCATTTCATCACCGCTCACCTGGACATCGATGCCGCGGGGATGCTCTGCCGGTCTTTTCTGAGGGGCGAAGTGGCTCGTCAACTCCTCGGCGATCCGCCTCTCCTCTTCTGTACCTACTAACACGTCCTTAAGAAAACGTAGCATCTATGCTCTCCTCACACCTCATCCTGTCCCCTCCGGAGGTGATTCTGTCGTTTTTTCCGTCTGCGCTTCCTTTCCTGCCCTGGCCGCCACTTTCTTCTTGGTCCCTTCCCCCTTGCTCGCCTTCGCTTTGGCCGCTCTGGCAGCTTTGGCCGCCGCCTTCTGCTTCGCCTCGGCTTCTCGGAGACGCCTGATCTCCTCCTCCGTATACCGCGAGTAGTGGTAAACGAGATTGTCGCGATGATAGACCGCGTTCTCGTAGTTGGTGG
>RFHZ01000825.1 GCA_003696125.1 Nitrospinota bacterium | reverse complement strand
GCTTGGGGCTTCCCTGGCCGGGCTGGCCGGGGCCTATCTGAGCATCGACTGGCTGAGCACTATTACCAAAGAGCTGCCAGCGGGACGGGGATTCATTGCCCTGGCCAACGTGGTCTTTAGCGGACTCAACCCCTTGCTGGCTCTGCTGGGAGGCTTCCTGTTCGGCTTCTTTGACACCCTGGCCCTCTGGATCGACTCCCATCCCTGGCTCAAGCCTCTCTTACCCTTTGGGATGCATAACTTCATCAAGATGATCCCCTACCTGGCCACCCTGCTCGTCGTGACCATTGCCATAGGACATACCCGCTTTCCCAAGAGCATCGGTCAGCCCTATCGCCGACAGTAACAAGGCCTTCTCCTCAGGCACGCACCCGCATGATGAGGAGGGCAGAGAGGAGGCGAGTGGCGGCCAGCATCCCAAAGACAGCCGGCCAGTTGCGGCCAGAGATATCGAGAAACCAGCCGATGATGATCGCCTGCAGTCCGGCGTAGAGATAGCCGTGCGCATCGAGCACTCCGGCGGCGGTCCCGGACATGTGGCGCCCGGCCAGGTCGACGGCCAGGGCACCCAGCGGGGCCAGGGCCAGGGTAAACCCTCCCAAAATCAGGAGGATGACCCCCAATACCAGGTTATGGGGAGAGCTGAAGGCGATAGCGGTGAGGACAGAGGCGGTGAGAAGACAGGAGATCACGATCATGGGAGAACGCCGGCTGCGAAACACCTTGTCCGAGATGAGTCCCCCCAGCAGGGGACCACAGGCGATCCCGAGCGGATAGGCCACGGTGACCGCCACCATCGTTTTGATGTTCAATCCCCCTGCCTCGGCATAATAGAGGGGGAGCCAGGTGAGCAGACCGTAGCGGACGATGTTCCCCAGACCGGTGATGTGGCAGGCGATCAGGAAGCGCCAGTTGGTAAAGAGCCTCCTGTACGGCCGCAATCCCTTCAATTCGTCCGGAGGGAGCGCCTCGGCTCGAGAGGAGACCGTATCCTCTTCCAGATAGTCTGGCAATCCCAGATCAGACGGTCGATCCCGTACCAGCAACCAGCAGAGGGTACCCATGGCGGCGGTGAGGAACAAGGGATAGCGAAAGGCGGCCCGCCAGCCCCATACGCTGGCCACCGAACCGCTGATGCCCCAGACAAGGAGGATGGCGGTGCCGGCCGCGGTACTGACCAGCCCCATGGCCTTGCCCCGGTCCTGGCGTGGCCACCACTGGCTGATCATGGCTATTCCCGGACTCCAGCACATGGCATTGACGAAACCGTTCAGGGTCCAGGGAAGGATCAGGGTCAGGACAGAGACGCCAAAGCTGGTGAGCCAGTTAAAGAGAGTGGTCAGCCAGGCACCCAGAGCGATCCAGTGTCGAAACCCGAAACGCTCTGACAGTCGTCCATGTACCAGGTCTCCCAGGCCAAATCCCCACATCATGGCCATGGTGATAAACCCGGCTTCGGTACGGGAGATCCTGAGGTCCTCGATCAGCAGGGGAATCACCAGCCCAAAGTTGAACCGCCCCAGGTAGACGGAGGCATAAAACCCGGCAAAGGCCAGCAAGACCCGCCACTTCCAGCGATGGTACGCCGGGGGGAGGTCGTGATACCGTACCGCATTGCCTCCTGATCGTGCCATGCCTTAGGGGTCTCCCCGGACCGAACGGCTACCTGTCCAACAGCTTCTCCATGATGATCGTATCGACCCATTTTCCATCGACCAGCCCCATCTCCTTGTAGATACCGACGGTCCGGAAGCCCTGTCCTTGGTAGAGACGCATCCCGGCGGCGTTGAAGGGAAAAGCGGAGAGGACGATCTTGTGATACTCCAGGGCCTTCCCTAAGGGGATGAGGGTTTCGAGCAGGCGTCGTCCCACCCCCTTGCCCCGCCACCGGCGCTCGACATAGACGGAGAGATCGGCGACGTACTGGTAGGCCTGGCGCGGATTAAAGGTGTTGAGAGAAGCCCAACCGACCACCTCCCCCCCTGCTTCTGCCACCAGCACCGGATGGCGAGGACCATGCCGGGTAAACCACTCCTCTTTCTCTTCCAGGGTATGGGGTTCCACATCGAGGGTGGCCACACGGTCGAGGATCCCCTGGTTGTGGATCTCGCAAAGGGCAGGGAGGTCAGCGAACGTTGCCTCCCGGATGTACAGGTCTGCACCGGGAGAAGAGGAAGAAGTCGGGAGGAGACGTTCCATGCAGGCAGCGGTGAGCGGGCAGGCGGATTGAAACTCGACCGACTGCTGGACCGTCTGGGGAACGGCATCACGTGCGATCGGGTGAAAACCGTACCGGGCAAAGAAGGCTTCGGCGGTGGTGGTAAGGAGATAGACTGCCTGGAAGCGCTTGGCGGTGAGGTAGGCGAGGAGGGTTTCGGTGAGGGCCTTTCCCAGTCCTTTCCCCTGCCAGGATGGATGCACGGCCAGGGAGCGGAGCAGGCAGCGGTTGGCATAGACCTCTACCCCGATCGATCCGATGATCTTCGCCCCTTCGCGAGCGATCCAGAAGTGCTCTATCGCTTCAGAAATCCCTGCCTGGGGAAGCTGGACGGTGGTCATCAACTCCAGGATGGCAGACAGATCTCCCGGCTTGGCCGGCAGGATGGTCGCGGTTCCTACCGTACTTCTGCGGGGAAATATGCGCTCAACCATGACTTCTCCCTCATGAAAACGGCTTGGCTTCTATTTCTTTTCCCGGTAAGCTCCCTGCCCTCGTAGCCTGGGATCGACCACATCCCGTATGGCATCTCCCAGAAGGTTGAGGCCGAAGACGACCAGGCTGATCGCCGTGCCAGGGAAGAAGGCGATCCAGGGAGCACGCTCCAGGGTATCGGCGGCTGCGGTGAGCATTCCTCCCCAGGAAGGCTCATCCGGAGGAGCCCCTAATCCCAGGAAGCTGAGGGCGGCCTCGACCACGATGGCATAGGCGATGTTTACGGTAAAGAGCACGATATAAGGGGCCAGGCTATTGGGGAGGATATGACAGAAGATGATGCGCCAGTGGGAGGATCCGGCGGCCCGGGCCGATTCCACATATCCCATCTCTTTGATGCTGAGGGTCGTGGAGCGCAGGGTACGGGCAGCGGTCGGGATCAGGAGGATGGTGAGGGCGATGATCACGTTGTTGACCGACTGGCCCAGGGCAGCCATCAGTCCCAGGGCGAGGATGATGGGGGGAAAGGCCATCAGGGTGTCCACGATGCGTTGACTCAGGGCATCGGTCAGCCCCCCAAAGTAGGCGGCGATGATCCCCCACAGCGCCCCGATGGTCAGGCCGAGGCTGACCGAGGTCAGGCCGACATAGAGGGAGAGGCGAGCCCCCCAGATCACCCGGCTCAGGATGTCGCGGCCCAGGTGATCCGTTCCCATGGGAAAATCCCTGCTCGGGGGGAGATAAGCTTCAAACTCGGCTTTTTTGGGACCATACGGAGCCAGCCAGGGAGCAAAGATAGCGGTCAAGATAAGGAGCAGCACGATCACCCCACCGATCGTCCCCAACGGCTGCTGGCGCACAAACCGCCTCAGTCCAGGCCAGAAAGCCCGCTTCTCCTGGGTCTCTCCCTCTCCTCTCTCTATGACTTGCTGCTCCATACGGATTTCCTATAATAAGGCACAGAGGCACCGGCCATCTGGTAGGGGCGCAGCGCGCTGCGCCCCTACTCAGCCCTCATCCCCATCACTCATCACTCATTACTCATCACTCATCACTCATTACCTCATCCCTCATCACCTTACCACCGCCATGTC
>RFHZ01000824.1 GCA_003696125.1 Nitrospinota bacterium | reverse complement strand
GTGTCATACAATGCCTCCTGTAGTTCTGCAAAAAACGTTGCTGTTTCTTGCGCCACACGAGATTTTCCATCATATTCGATGACCGACATCCCCGCTGCCATGGCCTCTTGATACGCAACACGGTTATGGATGATCGTCTCGAAGACTGGATACCCGAGGCGGCGAATCTCGGCGAGGGCGGCTTTGCCCACAATCGTGCCGATCTGCATCTGGTTGATGAGAATGCCGCCGGACAGCAGGCACATGGCCCGGATCTCTTCGATTACCGTCAGCAGGAAATCTCGTGTGCTCAAGAGATCCGGTTTACTAGGTCGGGTGGGGATGATCAAAAAATCCGCTACGGCACAGGCTGCACGGGCCGTAGCGGTAATCCGGCCTCCCCCATCGATGAGGATGATGGCATAGTCCTGTTTAAAGGCCTCTATTTCCTTATAGAGATTTGGGGCAGGAAGGCCGATCACCGAGACCTGGGGCAGCGTATCGGGGCGATCCGCCTTCCATTCCAGGGCCGTATGCTGGGGGTCTGCGTCAATCAGGAGGGTACGCTTTCCGGCTGTAGCAAAGCACACTGCGAGATTGACGGCAGTGGTACTTTTGCCGGTTCCTCCTTTTTGATTGCAGACAGTGATGACCATGCGCTATCGTATCAGGTCACGAGAGAAGAAATCATGAAAGAAAGAAAAAAAGCTTCCTTTTTTCAAGTTATCTTATCATCGTTGTTTTCGCAGAAGTCAAGTGTTTTTTTTAGAATTTCTCCTCTTACCCTTTTCGGTTTCCTCCGGGAGGAGACATCTCGGGGGTCAGAGGGGGCTGCCCAGACCTCGCGTTGAGGCCGCATGGAAAAGTGCTCTTCGAAGCGTATGACACTTTTGATTTAGAGAATAGACAAAAGGTACTTAAGCTTTGGGCGTCCCCTGTCTCCATCACCATCCCTCGCCGCCTCAGCTTCACAAACGCCATTCCTACTCTTTTTTCGTAGGTCTCTGCTGGTGGGCGTCTGGTGTCCTTGGGGCCTCCTGAAAGCGCTGTTCGACACCGGAGCGGTGAGGGGCTCCCCGAACTGGACGCTCGTCTCGTCCATCCCCTGGACTGTTCTCACGTGTAAGCCCCCTTGGCCCCTCTCTAGTGCCGAATGTCTCAAGACACCCCGTCGCTGCTGCCTGAGAGCCCCATCTGGTCTTCGCCGCGTACCAGGCCTCATGACCGATGGGCACAGATCGCCTTGAGAGTCTCCATGATGGCAGCATAGGAGAGGGTAGCGTTCTTTTTACTCCGTAGCCGCTTCTCTGCCCGCAGGATCAGGTCGTTCAGGGAAAGCATGCCGCAGAGGGTTCCCTCGGTATCGACGACCGGCAACCGTCGCACCTGGGCGGTTTGCATCCGTGGCAAGACCGCCGAGAGGTCCTCGTCCGGACCACAGACATACACGGTCCCAGACAGGACTTCTCCTACCGTAATGGCTGAGGCTGGCCGATGTTTGGTGGCCACGGCCATACAGATATCGCGATCAGTAATTACACCCAGAACCTTGTTGGCCTGGTCGATGACGGGCAGTACCCCACAATCCCCATCC
>RFHZ01000823.1 GCA_003696125.1 Nitrospinota bacterium | reverse complement strand
GGAGGAGGGGAGCGGACCAGGATTCTGGGCCATCGGGGTGCCCGGGGTGCAGTCGAACCTCAACGCCTCGGCGCAGGATCAACCGACCGAACCGGTAACCTCATCCCGGCAAGAGGAGACGATCAACTATGAGCTGAGCAAAGTGGTGAGCAGAGTCGTGGTTCCCAGCGGAGAGATCAAACACCTCTCCGTTGCCGTCCTCATCGACGGCTCCTACCAGCCAGGGGGAAAAGACGGGGCGCGGAAGTACGTACCCCGGTCAGCCGAAGAGATGGAGAAGTATCGCGAAATCGTGAAGAGCGCCGTTGGGTACAATGCCCAGCGGGGAGACCGGGTCGAGGTGGCCAATGTCCCCTTTGAGCCGCAGGGAGACCTGGGGGAACTGGTGGCCAAAGAAGCGCGCTGGGCTTTCTGGATGAGCGTGAGCCGGTACATCGCCTATATCATTCTCGCCTTCTTCTTCTTCCTTTTCGTGGTGCGACCACTGATTCGCCGCTTCACCGGGGAACAGGAACCCCTGGAACTGGAAACCCAACTCCCCCGTACCGTCAGCGAACTGGAAGCCGATCTGGGAGCCCCGGATATGCTGACCGAGGGGATAGAGGAGGAAGTCACCGAACACAAACCCCAAACCCCACGGGAACGGGTAGCTGAATTTGTCAGTGCCGAACCGGAACGGGCGGCCGAGCTGGTGAGACTCTGGTTGAAGGGGAGAGCCTGAGCCATGGAGAGAGAACTGACCGGACCGGAAAAAGCTGCTATTCTCCTTTTGGCCATCGGGGAAGACCTGGCTGCACTCATCCTGAGGCACATGAATGACCAGGAGATCCAGCGGGTGAGCAACTATATGGCCCACATGCGCGATATCGAACCGGAGGCCACAACCCAGGTCCTGGAAGAGTTCTGCGAGATGGCAAGCGGGGTGGAGGGGTTGACGGCAGGAGGCAAGGAGTACGTGAAGAAGCTCCTCTTAAAGTCTCTCGACCCGGAAAAGGCCGAGTGGATCATCAATAACCTCTCCCTCCCCACCCTGGAAACCGGTATCGAAGCGCTGCGCTGGCTCGATCCCAAAACCATTGCCCGCTTCCTGCAGAGCGAACACCCCCAGACCATCGCCGTCATCCTGGCCCATCTCGACCCGCAACAGGCCGGAGCGATTCTGGGATTGCTTCCAGAAGAGCTCAAACCGCAAGTCATCCTGCGCATAGCCAAGCTGGAACGGATCCCTCCTGGAGTGATCCAGGAGCTGGACCAGGTCCTCCAGAGTGAGCTCAGGGCAACCGGGGCCCTGGAAACAGACCAGGTGGGAGGGGTGCAGTCGGTAGCAGAGATCTTAAATAACGTGGATCAGGCCTCTGAACGGGAGATCATGGAGTACATCGAAGAGGTTGATGCCAATCTGGCCGAAGAGATCCGGCAGTTGATGTTCGTCTTTGAAGACCTGAATACCCTGGACGACCGCAGCCTCCAGCTCATCCTCCGTGAAGTGAGCAACGAGGACCTGATCCTGGCGCTGAAGACCGCGTCTGAAGCCCTGCGTACCAAGATCTTTAAGAACATGTCGCAACGGGCAGCCGAGATGGTGCGCGAGGAACTGGAGACCATGGGGCCTGTCCGCATCAGCGATGTGGAACGGGCACAGCAAAAGATGCTCCGGGTGGCCAAACGCTTGGAAAGCGAAGGGAAGATTATCATCGGAGGCCGAGGTGGAGAAACACTGGTCTAATATCATCCGAAGCCACGAGAGGCAAACACTCTCCATCCGCACCTTTACCCTGCCCGCGGTCCTGTTAAACGTCTCCCTCGCCGAATCCGAGGAGACGATCCCTCCCGCGGCAGGGGAAGAGCCCTCTCCCCCTGCCGCAGCAGAAGAGGGCCTGGAGAGCGGAGCAGATACCTCCTCAACGGAGAGGGCAGAAGAGCACGCCACCCGCCTGCTGCAACAGGCCCAGGAAGAGGCGGAGCGCCTGGTACAGGAGGCCAGGGAAACGGCAGAGCGGATGCTCCAGGAGGCCAGGGCGGAGGCGGAGACGTGCCGGGAAACCGCCTATGCCCAGGGCTTCCAGGAGGGGAAAGAGGCAGGACGGCAGGAAGGCATCGCCCAGCTTACCTCCACCCTTACCAGCATGCAACAGGCAGCGATAGAGCTCTCGCAACTCCAGGACACCCTGCGGCAACAGGCAGAGGAAGATGTGGTGACCCTGGCCTTTGCCCTGGCCCGTAAAATCGTCCAGCGAGAAATCGATCTGCATCGCGACATCGTCTGTACCATGGTGAGACGGGCCCTGGAACGCCTGGTAGATCGAAGTGAGGTGGTGATTCGTGTCCACCCGCAGGATCTGGAACAGGTTTTAGCCATCAAAAAGGATCTCCTCAGCGAAAAGGGAGGGATAAAGTCCCTGCACCTGCAGGGAGACGAGAGCATCGATCCGGGAGGCTGCGTGGTGGAATCGACGTTTGGCGAAATCGATGCCCGCATCTGGTCACAGATGGAGGAGCTGGAGCAGCGCTTCCAGGAACAACGC
>RFHZ01000822.1 GCA_003696125.1 Nitrospinota bacterium | reverse complement strand
GTCCCTTTGTTGCCGGCGTTTATGCCGGAAAGGTACGGGCCCTGATCAACGACAAAGGGGAGAAGGTCAAACAGGCCGGCCCCTCCACACCGGTGGAGGTGCTGGGACTGTCCGGCGTGCCAGAAGCAGGGGATTCCTTCATGGTGGTGAGTGATGAGCGGCGTGCCCGCCAGATCAGTGCCCAACGCTCCGAAAAGCAACGCCAGGAACACCTGCGCAAGAGCTCTCGTTTGCGGCTGGACGATCTCTATACCCGGATACAGCAGGAAGGGGTAAAAGAACTCAATATCGTGATCAAGGCCGATGTCCAGGGCTCGGTAGAGGCGCTGAGAGAGGCGTTGGAAAAGCTCAGTACCGACGAAGTCCGGCTGGTGGTGCTGCAGGGAGCGGTAGGAGGCATCACGGAGAGTGATGTGATGCTGGCCTCGGCTTCCAATGCCATCATCCTCGGCTTCAACGTGCGCCCTACTCCCAAGGTCATGGAACTGGCGGAACGAGAAGGGGTGGATATCCGACTCTACACGGTCATCTATGAGGCCATCGGCGACATCAAGGCGGCCATGGAAGGCCTGCTGGAGCCGGTAATGGAAGAGAAGGTATTGGGAAGGGCCGAAGTGCGCAAGCTCTATCACATCTCCCGCCTGGGGACGGTGGCCGGATGTTACGTGACCCATGGGGTGATCCTGCGGAATGCCGAAGCCCGGGTATTGCGGGACGAGCGGGTCATCTATCAGGGGAAGATCGCCTCTTTGCGCCGTTTCAAAGAAGATGTCCCGGAAGTCCAGGCCGGGTATGAATGCGGTATTATGCTGGAGAAGTTTAACGATCTCAAGGAAGGGGATATCATCGAACCCTTCCAAATCGAGAAGATTGCCCGTAAACTCTAAGCTTGAGACACAACCATGATCGTCGGTGTCTGCCGTATCGAACTCTACCTGCATGATAACCACTCGATCAAAGGGAAACGGCAGGTCTTACGCAAGATTAAAGACCGCATCAAGCACCAGTTCAACGTATCGATTGCCGAGGTCGATTACAACGACAAGTGGCAACGGGCCTCACTCGGCGTGGCCATCGTCAGCAACGATCATCACCATGCGTACCAGGCCCTGGAAAAGGTGGTGACACAAATCGATCGCATGTATGTGGCCGAGATTGTCGATTACCATATCGAGCTGCTATGAAAGCGGGGGAAATTATGCTGCCCTTCAAACGTGCAGACCGGGTGGGAGAACTGATTTTAGAAGAGATCTCTGCCATGTTGATCCGGGAGATCAAAGACCCGCGTATCGGCTTCGTGACCTTGACCAGAGTCGAGGTCTCGGATGACCTCCGTTACGCCAAGGTCTACGCCAGCATCATGGGAGATGAGCACACCGAGCAGCAGACTCTGCAGGGACTGCAAAGCGCTACCCGCTTTATACAACGTGAACTGGGGAAACGACTGCGCCTGCGCCGGATCCCCAAACTGACTTTCCAACGTGACAAGTCGCTGGAGTATGGAGCCTATATCAACCAGATGCTCAACACCTTATCCCGAGAAACCCTGGATGAGGAAGAAGCCTAAACGAGATTTCTTACACGGGGTACTCAATATCGATAAGCCACCCCACTGCAGCTCACACGACGTGGTCACCCAGATCCGGGCGCTCGGCTGCCGCAAAGTCGGACACGCCGGCACCCTCGATCCCCTGGCTACCGGTGTGCTCCCTATCTGCATCGGCCAGGCCACCAAGATCATCCCGTTTCTGCAGGAAACCCGGAAAACGTACGTGGCCCGGATGCGTCTGGGAATCCGGACCGATACCCAGGATGCCACCGGTCGTATCATTGCCACCGCTCCTCTCCGCGGGATCAGGGAAGACGACGTGCGCCGGGTATGCGAGAAGTTCATCGGGGTCAGGCAACAGGTCCCCCCCATGTACTCCGCGGTCAAATACCAGGGCAAACCGCTCTACCATTTCGCCCGCCAGGGCCTCGAGCTTCCCCGCTCCCCCCGCACCATCACCATCTTCTCCCTCGAACTGCTCGGCTGGACCGGGGAGGAGGTCCTGCTCAGAGTGGTCTGCTCCAGCGGAACCTATATCCGCACGCTCTGTGATGAGATCGGAGAACACCTGGGATGCTGGGCACACGTCACCCAACTGGTACGGACCGCCTTCGGTCCCTTTCTCCTCCGCCATGCCCTCTCCCTGTCCACTCTCCACCGGCTCTGGACGCGGGGTGAGATCACCTCTTCCCTCTACTCCCTCGATCAGGCCCTCTCCTTCCTCCCTGTTATCGTGGTTACCCCCTCCATGGCCCAGCAGGTAGGACATGGCGTGCCGGTCTCTGCCGGAGCCATCCTGGCCGGAGGGGAAGGGCTAGAGCGGGGAAAACGGTTCCGTCTCCATGCGCCCGACCACACCCTCCTCGCCATTGGAGAAGCGCTCTACGGACGAGAAGAGTGGCCTTCCCTGCCTCCTCACCAAACGGTACTGCGCCTGGTGCGGGTCTTCTCTGCACCGCAGCCGGGGAAATAAATCTTTACAATGGCGGAAAAATCTGGTACAGTAGGAACAGTCTGTATTCTCCTCCTGGAGTGATACCATCATCTTCTGAGTGAGAGCAAGAGGGAGCAAGACCAATCTCTACCTCACGACCACAAGCGCCTGAGAAACGCTTGCGAAAAGAATAGAGACGCTTTGACAAAAGAGGTGCAGCCAAACCACAACGAACCAGAAAGGGGGGAAAGACGTACATGCCGTTGACCAAAGAACGGAAGGATGAAATCATCAACACCTTTAAGCGTCATGAGAACGATACCGGATCTCCAGAGGTGCAGATTGCCCTGTTAAGCGAAAAGATCGCCTATCTCACCGAACACTTTAAGGTCCACAAGAAGGATCACCACTCCCGGCGAGGACTCTTAAAGCTGGTAGGGAAACGCCGACGACTGCTCGATTACCTCCGGAAAAAGGATGTGGATCGCTATGTCGCCATCATCAATCGCTTGGGGATCAGGCGATAGAGACGAATTGACCTTTACGTATTCGGGACTGTGGATCGCTCAACGATGATCTGCATTCCCCAGCACACAAGAGCATGAGGTGTACAGAATGTTGCACGTAGTAGAGAAGAATATTGGGGGTAGGTTACTCCGTTTAGAGACCGGCGAGATGGCGAAACAGGCCCATGGCGCTGTCCTGGTCCGCTACGAAGACACAGCCGTGCTGGTAACGGCTGTCTCCGAGTCAGAGGTGCGAGAGGATCTCGACTTCTTTCCCCTGACCGTCGATTACCGGGAGAAGTTTTACGCTGCCGGGAAAATCCCGGGCGGCTTCTTCAAGCGAGAAGGGCGACCAGGGGAAAAAGAGATCCTGACCTCCCGCTTAATCGATCGCCCTCTCCGTCCCCTCTTCCCCACCGGCTACCGTAACGAGACCCAGATCATGGCCCTGGTTCTCTCTGCAGACCAGCAGAACGACCCCGATGTGCTGGCCATGATAGGGGCATCGGCCGCCCTTACCGTCTCCGATATTCCCTTTCTGGGACCGGTGGGAGCGGTGCGTATCGGCCGTATCGAAGGAGAGTTCGTGGTGAACCCGACCTTCAGCCAACTGGTCATCAGCGACCTGGCGGCCGAGTATGACAACGAGATCCGCCTGTGGCTGGAGGAGTTGAAAGAACTGGACGAGTTGGAACAACGATCCCACGACGGCACAACGCAGAAACCC
>RFHZ01000821.1 GCA_003696125.1 Nitrospinota bacterium | reverse complement strand
GTATTATGACGGATGCCCCGATTCTGCTTGCGCAGGCAGGCAGCGAACCGCGCCCTGTCTCGGCACGTCAGCTCTCACGGATGCTGCCTCGGGTAGGGGATATTCTGCTCGGAATTGCGGGAAATCTTACCAGCAGTCTCCTCTTTTCCCTTCCGCTGGCCGCCATGTCTGGGTCCCTGGGACTTCCGACCATAGCCGCGACTATGGTCGGAGCGGTCAGTGACGTCTTTCTCTTTGCCGCCATTGCCACCAAGTTTGCTGCTCTTGCCCCACCTCCACCCGAAATCGTGGAGGTAAAACAGGTCTCTAACCAGGTCTACGTAACGGTGCGGAGGACACCGCTGGATACACGTCAGGCGACCGAAAGTGGTGTGGTTTTCCTCTATACGATATACCGGAGGGCAGCAGGAAAGAACACGGTGGTCCGTGTCGTAAGGATTCCTTGTTGTAAAAACGACTCTGATGTCTTTACCGTTGTCGATCCCCTGCCAGCGACAGGACCGAACCTCTATTATGCCGATGTCGTCCTTAAGCTCCCCATCGAGATTCCAGAAAATTTGAAGTTCCTGACAGGAACCCTCTCTATCCCTACACGCATCGCTATTCCGGTCGGAAGCATTATCAGCTTATTCTTTATCAGTGATCTCATCAGTGACTACTCGATTCCCAGTCCCTACATGAGTCGTTTCCAACGACAACCAACATCAGAGGATTGGGCACGCGCCCGTGTCGATTTCCAGCCGATTGCCCGTGATGATCCAAACGCGGTTGTTTTCCCGGCAGACATCGTGGTTGATCAAGCTCAGAACGTGTATGCGAGCGATCGTTTCCGTCAGGTCATTACTAAAACCACTCCCACTGGAGAAACTACGACCTTCACAGAGCCAGGGTTCAGCGGACCCCAGGTTGGTCTGGCTATTGACAAGAATGGAAATCTATACACGGAAAACTCCTCCTCTGAAGCCAAATTTGGAGGTCGCCTCTACCAGTTTCGTCAGCCTGATGGTCGGCGAAGCTTTGTAGGCACGGTGAACAAATACAGCCCTATTCTCGATCGAGGCAATCCGGTCTCAGTGAGTGCAATAGCTGTTGGTCCTCCTCTCCAAGGCGCTTCGGGGGGATTTGTTCCTGGCGATCTCTTCGTGGCAGAAAACCTTGAACAAACGATCCGTCGAATTCCTACATCTATCATCCCCCCTGAGGGGATCGAGGCGCTTCCGGCTCCTGGGGGAGGGATCTTTGGACCCCTGGCCGCTTCGCCGGTCGTAGGGGCGCCATATGCTAACTTCGAGTGTGCAAACTCCTTAGAGCCTCTCAGAGACATTGCCTTTGATATCAATGATGCTCTCTATGTCCTCTCCGGACGGCAGCTTCTGCGCTTTCCCTATGATACAGAAAGCGATCGAGCCGGCTCACCGGTGCCGATTGCCCGGTTTGGAGATGCCTCTCCTGGGAGTATAAGTGTCAAGATCCAGAAAAGCACAGACCATATTCCCAAAGGAGCCAGGTTTCCCCTGGTAGCAAAGTCGATTCCCTGTGATGGGGCCTTTAAATGGACGAGCAGTGATGAAGAGGTTGCTACCATCGAACCGGAGCAGCAAGGGGGAGGGTTCAGCAAGGTACGTGCGGTTGCTAAGGAGCCAGGTGTGACAACAGTCACGGTCACCTTTAGCGCCGACGGTTTTACGGCAACCGATAGTTTTGATTTGACCGTTGTGGATACCAGTCCAATCCTGTTTGTCCATGGATGGCGGGGAGATTCTTCAAACTGGGATGCTATCACACAAAAGCTGACCGAACTGGGTCTGCAGTTCGGAGGAGAGCTCTGTGCAGACTGGGTACGGGAACGGGGGAATTTCCTGCGGAATGCACACCCGTTTAAATGTGATGAGGCCAGGGAGGATGGGGCCTTTTTCACCTTAAACTTTGATGACAATCAGGCCCGTTTTATCGACCTGGCGGCTGAGCTTGGCAACATAGTGGAACAGATCCGCACGGCAACGGGTGCCGAGAAGGTTACCCTGGTTGCTCATAGCATGGGAGGACAGGTCTCCCGTGCCTTCTTACAGAATATCCCTCCTG
>RFHZ01000820.1 GCA_003696125.1 Nitrospinota bacterium | reverse complement strand
TCGGGGCCCAGTTCGGGGGGAAGTATTTCGCCCTTGATGTGCGGGTGATTCGCCTGCCCCGCCACGGCGCCTCCTGTCCGGTCGGCCTTGGGGTGTCGTGCTCGGCGGATCGCCAGATCCTAGGCAAGATCACCAGGGAAGGGATCTTCCTGGAACAGCTCGAAACCAATCCTGCCCGTTATCTTCCAGAGATTACCGCCGAGGAACTGGGAGGAAAAGCGGTGGAGATCGACCTCCGTCGCCCCATGCCGGAAATCCTGGCCGAGTTACGCAAGCACCCGGTGGCTACCCGCCTTTCGCTGACCGGACCGATGATCGTGGCGCGGGATATCGCCCATGCCAGGCTGAAAGAACGGCTCGATGCCGGGGAAGATCTCCCCCAGTACTTCAAAGACCATGTGATCTACTATGCCGGTCCGGCCAAAAAGCCTGAGGGCTACCCTTCCGGGTCCTTTGGCCCGACCACGGCAGCACGCATGGATCCCTATGTCGATCTGTTCCAGCGGCACGGGGGAAGCATGGTGATGCTGGCCAAGGGGAATCGCTCGCAACAGGTACGCGACGCCTGCAAAAAGCATGGCGGTTTCTATCTCGGCTCGATCGGGGGTCCGGCTGCTCGCCTGGCCGAGCGGATCAAGAAGGTGGAGCTGGTGGAATATGAAGATCTGGGGATGGAGGCGATCTGGCGGATCGAAGTGGAAGATTTCCCTGCCTTCATCATCATCAACCACGAAGGGAAGGACTTCTATGCCGAGCTGGCCAAACAGCGTCCCAAACCCCTTTTCCAGATCGAAAAGGAGAAGAGAAAATAAGGCTGATCAGGGATGAAGAAGGGGGGAGGACCTCTCCTCCCCCGGTCCTTATTGCCCCTGAAAGCGAGGGGGACGCTTCTCCAGGAAGGCCTGAATCCCTTCGCGGGCATCTGCTGTCCGGGCAACGGCGGCAATCGCCTGGGCTTCGTGTTCCATCTGGGTCTCCAGGGTTTCGTTCCAGCCGCGGTGTAACAGGCGCTTGGCCTTGCCCAGGGCCCTTGTTGCTCCCCTGGCAAGCTGGGTGGCAAGCGCCCTGGCCTCTTCCAGCAGGCGGTCATCAGGAACGACCCGGGTAACGATGCCCCAATCGTACGCCTCCTGGGCGGAGAGCATGCGATTGGTCAGGGCCAGTTCCAGAGCCCTTTTGAGCCCGATGATCCGTGGCAGGAAATAGGTGGAAGACCCGTCGGGGGTCAGGCCGGCCCGGGTATAGGCCATGGTGAAGCGGGCCGATTCGGCGGCGAGGACGATATCGGCAGCGCAGGCAAGACTCATCCCGGCCCCAGCGGCGGTGCCGTTCACCGCGGCGATGAGCGGTGGGTCCATGCGCATGAAGCGAGACACCGCGGCGTGAAGATAGGTGGTCACTTCCTTCAGGTGGTACGGTAGCTGTTCCCCCTGGGCGGCAAAGCTCTTCAGATCACCCCCGGCACAGAACATGGTGCCGGTGCCGGTAAGGATCACGGCCCGGATGGCCGGATCTTCATCGCATTGCAGGGCCGCATGCATCAGATCTCGGGCCATCTCTATGTTCAACGAGTTTGCCGCCTCTGGCCGGTTCAGGGTAATCTGGGCGACACCGTCATGGATAGCAAATAGAATCGTCGTATAGGTCATTTCTCCTCCTCCACGTAAAACTCCGCTCTCCCTGCTCTTTTCCTGTCACTCATCTGCCGACACGGAAAGGCCGGCCTCCCTCATCGAATCGCTGGAGGCCATGTCTGACCCCTTCAAAGGGGCTCCGCCTCCTGCAAGATTTCTGCTACCGTCCACGGACACCGGTCAGGGAAGGTGGCAGGTTCCAGGTCGGTCTCATCGGCTACCCGTCGTCACCCGCTGGTAGACGTGAGGCAACATGTCTGGGATCTCCTTGCAGAGACGCAGATTTTTGGCCAGGAGGTCTTCGATTTCTTCCCGTTGGGTACGGATGGGGTTACGCCAGCTTTTGGCCTCCTTCCCTCTTGCGCGTTTTGCTGGTGTCTCCATCCTGGGTTGATAGCATACTCTGTGCTACTTGTCAAATGGGGGAATCAGGTCTTAAAACTGCGATCTCCTTGAGGAGGTTCCACCGCAGGTATGGTGTCCCAGGAGAAGACCAGACCGGGACGAGGAAAATTCTTTCCCGCTCCCCCATTGACGTTGCTGGCGGAAACGCTTACAATGTGAGTGGTCTGTAAAAGAGTGCAGTGTGCGCAAGGGGACAAAACCGGTCCACCTGGGAGAGGAAAAGGGAGTTTTAGAGCGATGCTAAAAACACTTCGCGAGGCACAGACGTGGATCATCAAAGCGGTACTCTGGGTGGTGGTGCTCGCCTTTATCGGTACCATCTTCCTGGTCTGGGGAATGGGAGGTCGTACCGGGCAAAACACGATTGCCACGGTACGGGGGACGGTCATCTCCTTAGGGGAATTCCAGACCGCCTATCAGAATCTCCTCGATACCTACCAGCGGATCTACAAGGATCGCTTTACCCCGGAGCTGGCGCAGACCCTTAATCTGAAGCAGCAGGCCCTCGAAAACCTGATTCAGCGCCATCTCTTACTCCAGGAAGCGGAGAAAGAGGGGTTTGTGGTCACCAATGCCGAGCTGGTGGAACAGATTCAGTCCTATCCGGCCTTCCAGGTAGGAGGACGGTTTAACAAAGAGCGCTATCGCCGTATCCTGCAGCTCAATCGACTCACACCAGCCGATTTTGAGCAGCAGCAGAGGAGAGACCTCCTGATCCAGAAGCTGGAAAAGCTGATCAAGGACGGGGTCCATATCTCGGAACAGGAGCTGCGTGAAGCCTATGCCAAGCAGCATGGCAAGATCAAGCTCCAGTTCCTGACCCTCCTCCCCTCCCTCTTCGAAGAGGAGATCGGTAAGACCCTGACCGAGGAAGAGATCCAGAAGTATTACGAGGAGAATAAGGAACTCTTCCGCCATCCAGAACAGGTCCGTGTGCGCTATCTCGTCCTGGACAGTAAACCGATCGAGGAAAAGGTGGTGATCGATGACGAGGCCGTTGCCCGGTACTATGAGGAGCATAAGGAGAACTATAAGCAGGAGGAACGGGTCCGGGCCCGTCATATCCTGATCAAGGTTGCTCCGGACGCCAAGCCGGAAGAGGAGGAAAAGGCCAAAGCCCGAGCAGAGGCGGCCTTGAAGCGGGTGAAATCTGGAGAGGACTTTGCCACCGTGGCCAAGGAGGTTTCGGAAGGTCCCTCTGCCTCCCGGGGAGGGGATCTGGGCTATTTTGGCCGTGGAGCCATGGTCAAACCGTTCGAAGAGGTGGCTTTTTCCCTGAAACCGGGAGAGATCAGTGACCTGGTGCGTACCGATTTTGGCTATCACATCATCAAGGTGGAAGACAAGAAAGAGGCGGGATACCGGCCCCTGGAAGAGGTGAAGAAGCTTATCGCCAACGTGTTGAAACGCGAGGAGGTGGATAAACAACTGCGGGAAAAGGCCGAGGCCTTGCGGGAGAAGATCGTGGATCAGGGAGGAAACCTGGAAGCAGTGGCCGCCCAAGAGGGCATCGCCCTGCACACCTCTCCCTTCTTTGCCCAGAATGCCAGCAAGATCGAAGGCATCCCCTATGCCCGCCCCTTTGCCACCACCGCCTTTTCCCTCAAAGAGGATGAGGTGAGCGAACCGCTCAAGGTGGGCCGGGATTACTACCTCCTGCAGGTGATGGAACGCAAGGCGTCTTATATCCCCGATTTTGCCGAGGCCAAAGCCGAGGTGCGGACCAAGCTCCTGGAGAGCAAAGCGCGGAAAGCGGCGGAAGAGAAAGCCCAGGCCATGGCAGAAGAGCTGAAGAAGGGGAGTCCCATAGAGAAGGTGGCCGCCTCGATGCAACTGAAGGTCCAGAAGACCGATTTCCTGACCCGGCGGGATCGCCTCCCGGATATCGGCTATAACTTTACCCTCCTCGATACCCTCTTCCAACTGGAGCCGGGAGAAACCAGGGTCGAGACGGTTGGTGGCAAGTACTACGTGCTGCAGGTGGTCGAAAAACAGCTCTTCGATGAGGAGGATTTTGCCAAGAAGCGGAAAGAGTTGGCCGAACAGCTCCAGCGGACCAAGGAGAGCCTGGTCTTTCAGGCCTGGCTGGAAGCCCTGCAGAAGCAGGCTGATATCCGCATTAACGAAGACCTGCTCGCCTTGCTTTAGAAAAGAGGCCTACCGCTACCGGTTCTACCCGGACGGTAGGCCTTTCCTGTTCTTCCCGTTGGGAAAAAGCGGGT
>RFHZ01000819.1 GCA_003696125.1 Nitrospinota bacterium | reverse complement strand
GTATTAGGGCATCGTGGCCATGAAACGGAGATCTATTTCAACCGGATCGGCCAATTTGATCCAGAGGTGTCGTTTGGGACCGGTACGATCAACGATACCAAGGACATCGTGGTGGCCGATATGAATGGGGACGGCTTGCCCGATCTGGTGCAGGCAAACAATGGACAATTCAGTCAGTTATTCCTGCACGATGGTTTCCGTCTGAGTCGCCTCCCCATCTGGAGTACACCGGTGATCAGACGAACCACCAGTATTGCCGTGGCAGATATGGATCAGGATGGAGACCTGGATCTGGCCCTGGGAAACAGCTTTCAGCGAAATCAGGTCTATGCAAACGATGGGGAGGGAAACCTGGGAGAGGAACCGGTCTGGCTCTCGGCTGATGCAGCGGATACGCAGGACATCGCCTGGACCGATGTAGATGGTGATGGCTTTCCCGATCTCCTGGTGGCCAACAGCCATAGCCTGCAACTGTTTTTCAATCGAGAAGGGATACTGGAGACGCAACCTTCCTGGGAGGTGACTTTAGAGAGAGAGGTGCGCGGTATGGCTGCCGGAGATCTCGATGGGGATGGGTACCCCGGGGTGGCAGTGGCCGCTGTGGGGCAAAACCTGGTCTTCTGTAACCGTGAAGGGGTGCTGGAGATGACTCCCTGCTGGGAATCGGCAGATATGGCGGAGACGAATGCTGTGGCCTGGGGGGATGCGGACGCGGATGGCGACCTGGATCTGGCTGCCGCCAATAACGGTCCCAATGTTATTTATGAGAATCGAGGAGGCAGGCTGCTGGCCGAGCCGGTCTGGGTTTCTGCCGATGACCGCAACACGCAGGCGCTGCTCTGGTTTGACAACGGCGATGGCGACCCGGATCTGGCGGTAGCCAATGCCTTGTCCCCCAGTGTAATTTATCTCAACCGCCAGGATGTAAACACCCCGCCGGTCGCCATAGCTGGTCCTGATCAGGTCCTCTCCCTTAACGAAGAAGGTCTGGCCTCGCTGACGCTCGATGGGAGAGCCAGCTTTGATCCCGATCCAGAAACAGAGCTCACCTACCAGTGGAGGGAAGCTCCGGGAAATCCTGTTACCGGTACCCTGCTCGATCTCCAATCCCCTACCCCGGCCTTTACCACAACAACCCCAGGGGTGTATCGCTTCTTTTTGCAGGTTTCTGACGGGGTGATTACCAGTGTACCTGACCCGATGACGGTGCGGGTCGAAGTGCCTGGGAATGCGGCACCGGTGGTTTCTGCCGGTCCTGATCAGATGGTAGAGGTCTCGCAGGAGGTGGTGCTGGAGGGGCGGGCCGGGGATTTTGATGGAGATGAACTCACCTTTTTCTGGCAGGAAGATCCCCGTAACCCCCAGCGGGGAGTATTGGATGACCCTACTGTGCTCCAGCCTCGCTTTACTCCTGTTATCCCGGGGGCTTACCGCTTTACGCTTACTGCCTCAGATGGCCTTGTCCCCAGCGAGCCGAGTCAGGTCACCGTGGTCGTCGATCTGCCCCCCCTGGAACATGTACCGGTAGCCCAGACAGTTAGCGATATCCGGACCACGGTAGGGAGCAGGGTGGTCCTCTCTGGCGTAGAGAGCTTTGATCCGGATCCTGAGGACAGGCTTGCTTTTGAGTGGTTAGAGGATCTGGACAACCCCTTTGTCTTTGGACAATTGACCGGTGTCACCACGGCTACACCCTCTTTTAAACCCAAACTGCCGGGTAAATACCTCTTTACCCTGGTGGTAAGCGATGGTTTCCTCGCCAGTCCTCCGGCTGCGGTTATGGTCAGGGTAAACGCCGTGGGGAATAAGGAACCGGTGGCTGTAGTCTCCGCTCCCCGGCAGGTAGTATCGGGAGGGAGAGGGGCAATCGATGGGAGTGCCAGTTTCGATCCGGATGGGGATATACTCACCTTTCACTGGCTGGAAGACCCGGCCAATCCCGAGCTGGGGACGATCGCCGATGTCTATGCGGCAAAGACCTTTTTTCGGGCGAGGGAGGAAGGAACCTATCGGTTACATCTGGTAGTCAATGATGGTATCATAGAGAGCGAAGCGGCTACCGTGCAGATTGAGGTCATCCCTGTCCCTCCACCTAAGGATATCAGCGGGGTATGCTTCATTGCCGCCATTGCCAGCGGTTCTCCTTTGCAGTACTGGCTCGGCCCGCTGCGTTCCTTTCGGAACTGGTTACAGTCGCAACGCGCCGGTCGTTTTTGGGTACAGGTTTATTACCGGTACAGCCCTACCCTGGTGCGGTTCGTTGTTCGTTACCCCTGGCTACGGGTACCCCTGCGGGGAG
>RFHZ01000818.1 GCA_003696125.1 Nitrospinota bacterium | reverse complement strand
GTATCCCGGCGTTCTCTGCGTGCTCGGCGGTAAAAAGTTCTTCCGGTCACGCATGGCCTGAAGATGACTCAAAGTGCAAAAGGGTGAGTAATAGTTACTCAAAGTTATTATTATCCGGAAGTCGATACAAAACAGCGTCGATTTCCTCTTCGCTGCTCTCCACCTGTCCCTGTAACCGGCCATACAACTCAGCAAAGGAGGAAGCAGAGCTTACCGGTTGAGTGGTAGTAAATTGTATACGAGCCTGGAGGACACGTAATTGCATTTCCAGACTTTTGAGTTGAGAGAGAAGCAACTCTGTATCTTTCATTGGACTCTTCCTCCTGCCTTACATGGTCTTTTCAGCCTCTCAGCAAGATGGTATCTATCTTTTCAAGAGGCTTTGCGGATAGTCTCCTTGGGGCAACACCTGTTTTACCGTAGATAGCAATTGGTATCCTCCAGGATTTACAACTTTTCCCTGCAACTGTTCGCGATTGCTATGCAAGGGGATCTCATCACGCAACGATGATCCAGAGGAGAAAACCGATGTTTTCCAACTCTGAGCAGATTATACACTAAATGCATCGCGATTTCGAGTAACTGGTCGAGTACGTATCTGTTTTAGCTTCGTGGTATCACCGCTATGAGTAGGGTGGGCATGGCTCACCGAACGCTGGTGGACGGAGTCCACCCTACAGGGGATCAATGGATAGAATCCCCTTTTCCACCAAATTGAGACAGATACCTGGATTCCTCCAGACTGGACTTTGTGCGCATAGTGGTGTATGATGGGGGCAAATGCGTACAGATAGATGTCTTATCCCCAGCGGCAGGACTGCGCGATTTTTTCTTTCTCCCTGTTCTGGTAGGGGCGTAGCGCGCTGCGCCCCCTACGTTACCGGCTCCTGGGCTGGTCGCGGTTGAAACCGCTCCTACATTGATGAGTGAGCATCAGGTGCGTGCCCAACAGGTCCGGGTAACCGAGGATGAGTTGATTGTGGAATTATCCGAAGAAGACAGGGAGGTACAGGCCATGATCATCATCGAATCTGATCATCCCCAGGAGGTGCAGATACGGGTGGGGACCCGCAATCCCAGACTCCCTGGTCCCCTCGATAGCCCGCGTGGCCCTGTAGGAAGGAGCAGGTGGACCAGAGAGAGGATCCGTACCCGCCGGGGTCCGATCACCCTCTATTACCAGGAGATAACTGCCCGAATCATCGAAAATGCAAGAATCCGGGTCCATGGGGATATCGACATCCCGTGTCACCGGGCTACCCGGGAACATTTGACCCTGCTCGAGGCTACCTTTCGTCTCGTGCCACCCAGCCATCTACGGTTAGTCAATCAAAGAAAACCGCAAGGGTTTCTCCTCTCCAACACCACCGGCCGGGGAGCCAACATAAGCTATATGGGGGGACTGAACCCCCGTGTAGACTACCGCTCTACACCCCACTATAATGAGACCCAGCTCATTCTCATCACCTATGGTGCGCTCTGGGAAAACAGAGACCTGGGGATATGTCCCACCGTTCTCCATGAGATCGGTCATGTACTGACCCACCGTGGGGAGATCAACTATTCCCACTTCCCGGAAGAACGGAGACGACAGCTTGCAGGAACCCGGACCTCCCGCAATCCCGGAGCACTGGAAGCCCTGTGTAACGCGTACATGTATTTCTTGTGCTATGCCTCATCCTCTCCGGACGTCCAGGCCTACGGGAACAGAGCAGGAGATATCCAGCGGGACCGGGTGACACGGGATGCGTTGCGACGATGCCCGGCCTTCACCAGGCTGCTGGATGAGACCTGGCGTAGCCGCTTTGCAGAGCGAGGATAGGGGATCGAATGGGGGAAGCAAAAGTGAAGATCAGGGATGAGCGCATGCTTGCCGGAGCACGAAAGCTGCTTACCGTCTGTACCCGCACCCGGGCCGGAGAAGGCGTGGTCATCGTCACCGATACGGAGACGATGGCCCTGGCCGAACCGCTGGCCGTAGCAGCAACAGAACTGGGTGCCGAGCCTACCATCTGCGTGATGCCGACCCGTACCGCCCACGGCCAGGAACCCCCTGCCCCGGTGGCTGCTGCCCTTGCTGCGGCCAGGGTCTTCTTTATCCCGGTCACCGTCTCCATCACCCATACCCAGGCGGTAAAGAATGCGGTGCAGGCCGGAGCACGGGGACTGGTCATGACCGATTTCCGGCCAGAGATGTTTATCCACGGCGGTATCGAGGCCGACTTCGAAGCCCAGGCACCACTCTGCCGCCGGCTGGCCGCGATCTTTGAGGCGGGAAAGCAGGTGCATCTGAGCACACCGGCAGGAACCGATTTACACCTGGATGCCACCGGACGCCGGGGCAACGCGTTGACCGGTATGGTT
>RFHZ01000817.1 GCA_003696125.1 Nitrospinota bacterium | reverse complement strand
TCCAAATTGCTGAACAACCTTCTGCCGGGCCATGACTCGCGATACACGGGTGAACCGCTGCACATCAAATCCGTTGGGGATAAACGAGATATGCTCTGGAGGGGTTTTACAGATGGTGATGAGATCCTCATAAATCGTTGAAGAAATGGCAATGACGTGCTTATGCCTTCCCCGCTTGAAGTTGTACTCTATGATCGGTCTCATGAAGATAAAGCGCCGTATCTGCTTAAAAGGTACCTCCCTTCTGAGGAGAGCCTGGTCAAATTGCCGCAGTCTCAGGAGGGCAGCCTGCGGAATCCCATGACAGGTGACAATCCCCTTGCGGTAAAGAGAAGGGGCATGCAGATGCACGATATCATAACGGTGTCTCAGCAAATAGAAATAGCTCAGGAAAAAGAACAGCACCTGATTCAAAGACCAGCTTCTTGCCCGAAAAGGAATACGGTGGTAGTAAATAGGCAGGTGCTCATCTCCCCTGACGATCGATTGGGCATAGACATGGACCTCATGTTCGTGACAGAATCGTTTGGCCAGTTCTTCGACCACCCGTTCAATCCCGCCACCTGGGCCACCATATCTCTGCGTCACAAAAGCAATTCTCATCTTCACGACCTGCATTTACTGGCCAGCATCCTGTAGCCTAACGCGATTTCCCTCTGTCCCTAATCCCGTTTATTCTGTTGCTGACTCCTTCCTATTCCTCTCCGCCGGAAGCGGGAGATTACCAGAGCCGCTTCCTCTACTCCCAGCAACCGGCAAGCCAGGAAATAGACCGCCCCACCCAGCATGTTGGCCGTGATTACCTGCAATGATCTGGCCAGAGATGATCCGTTGTATTCCAGCAGCAACGATCGATCAGACAAGACCCAGATTACCACTCCCATAGAGATCCCTCCCACAATGATCTTCCCGACCATGCTCTGCATGCCTCTTAGCCCCAAAGGACCGACCTTCTTCTGGAGCAAAAAGAGGAGAAAGGCCATGTTTATCCAGCGGACCATCGACGTAGCCAGGG
>RFHZ01000816.1 GCA_003696125.1 Nitrospinota bacterium | reverse complement strand
GCTCTGTTCCTTGCAGGGCAATGGCTGTACTCCCCTGTATACCTCCTACACCGATATCTATGAGGCCGTGATGCGACTGTGTACCGTGGTGGTGGAGCGACGGTACGAGAAGTATCCGACCGAAAGACCAGCGGTGACGTGAGCAGAGATACAAAGGGCGGCTTCAGAACAAAACCCCCCTGGCCACCATGATCACCCGTCCCCCGACCGCAACCGTGATCCTCCCCTCCCGTTCTATCGCCTCAAGGCGGAGGAGAGACGGTCTCTCCATCAGATAGCCCTGTTCGACCTGAATCCCTGCTATCTGCGCCTGGCCCAGGTAGCGATGTTTGACCAGGTAAGCGGCAAAGGCCCCATTGGCACTGCCGGTTCCCGGATCTTCCGGTACCCCGTAGTACCCGGCAAATACCCGCACATGAAAGTGGTGCCATGGATTATAAGTCTCCGGACAGAAGAGGAGCAGGGCTTTGGCGTCGGTATGCTGGATCAGATCATGGTACAGGCCCTCCACGATCTTTGCCCGCCGGATCGCCTCCAGCGTCTTCAGGGGGACGATGATGAAAGGGAGACCGGTCGAGACTTCCTGGATCGGATAGCGATCATCGATATCCACAGAGGAGAGATGACAGAGAGCAGCGATCTCTCCCCTTTCAAAGGTCCGGCCAAAGGTGGCCTCCTGCTGCTGCATGGAGAGATGATCCACCATCTCCTGCTCGTCGTAGAAAAGAGCAACCTGGACCGGTCCGGCGGGCAGATGGAGTTCCACCGTCCGCACCGGTGCCCGGAGAATCTCCTTCTGGATGATATAGGCAGCCCCGAGAACAGGATGACCGGAGAAGGCCAGCTCTTGATTCGGGGTAAAGATCCGTACCCGATAACCTCCCTTGTTCTGCTGATCAGACAGGATAAAGGCGGCCGGGCCGATCTCCCGGGCAATCTGCTGCAACACGGTATCGGAAAGGCGCCGGACATGAAGAACCACGGCCAGATGATTCCCGGTAAACTTCTCCTCGGCAAAGACGTTTACAATATAAAAAACCAGCGTCTCCATAACCAATCCCCTTACGTCCCTGCGATCGCGACCGGTCGTCCCTCCTGTCCCGATCGATAGATCGCATCAATGACACGCATGTTACGTAAACCGTCTTCTCCGGTATAGCGTGGGGAAGTCCCACCAAGGATACAGTCGGAGAAGTGTTCCACCTCCAGCCGATACTGGTCGGTACCCGCGATGGTGATGATCTCCGTTTCCCCCTCCACGGTGAGCACGATATCGACATCCTCATTTCCCGGCACATAGGCAGCAGGAACAGAGATGGTCCCCTTCGGGCCCACAACCTCGTAGTGTTGCCGCCGGGTCATCCGGAAGCTACAGTCGAAACTGGCCATTACCCCTCCAGGGAATTGCAT
>RFHZ01000815.1 GCA_003696125.1 Nitrospinota bacterium | reverse complement strand
GCTCTGTTCCTTGCAGGGCAATGGCTGTACTCCCCTGTATACCTCCTACACCGATATCTATGAGGCCGTGATGCGACTGTGTACCGTGGTGGTGGAGCGGCGGTACGAGAAGTATCCGACCGAAAGACCGGCGGTGACGTGAGTAGAGTAGAGATACGGAGTGATGTACCGCAAACTCAATGGAGGGACAGGACCCGTGAGTTTCACTCCTAAAGAGCAGGAATTCGATTTTCCCTAAAGGGAAAGGGGTTATGATAGGGTTACCCTTTGCTGGGAAAAGTGGCTGCCGCGATGAAATAACTCTCATTGGATAAGGAGACTTCACCATGTATGATGTGATCAAAGTCAGATATGCTATGATGTTCCTGCTCCTGGCCATTATCTATCTCTCCGGTATCCCTCTCCGGGCAGGTGAAAGGTTAGAGAGGTTTGAGAAGGACGGTAAGTGGGGCTGTAAGGACGAAAAGGGACACGTGGTCATCCCGCCTGAATTTCGAATAGACGGAGAGGTTATACGGTGTGAATTCTCTCCAGAAGGGGTGGCGCTGATGGCTGATAAGAAAGGTCTTATCTATGTGGACAGGCAGGGCAAACGGCTCTTCAGGCCCTTTATATTTGACAATTGGGTTGATGATTTTCGCGAGGGGCTCGCCCGATTCGTCCAGAATGGCAAGATCGGCTTCTACGACCGACACTACAGGATCGTGATCGAAGCCAGATTCGATTTTGTAGAACCCTTTCATCATGGACAGGCCCGTTTTTGCGTAGGTTGTAAACCGGTAAAGCTTGGAGAGCACTACCTCATGGAGGGTGGGAAATGGGGCTACATAGATAGAAAAGGCAGGGTGGTGGTCAAACCTCGCAACAGCAGAAGGTCGGAGGAAAGGAAGAGGTAGGAACCAAAGATCTATCTTTCAGCTTGTAACTCCCGAAGTTTTCAAGAGTAGCAGTCATGCACAGGTAAGGAGCGAAAGCCCCATTGGCACTGCCGGTTCCCGGATCTTCCGGTACCCCGTAGTACCCGGCAAATACCCGCCCATGAAAGTGGTGAGTCGGCTTATAGGTCTCCGGACAGAAGAGGAGCAGGGCTTTGGCGTCGGTATGCGGGATCAGATCCTGGTACAGGCCCTCCACGATCTTTGCCCGCCGGATCGCTCGATCTGTATCCCCGCTGACTGAGGAGACTGGGCATGGAATGAAAGCTGGTTTGGGACTCCTCAACAGATCGGAGCAGAGATTGCAGTCTTATCGTACAGGTTGTTTTCGAAAATCGCTCTGCGATACGATACGATCGCGATCATCGAGTTCATAAGCTTTGAGGCGATCCATGAGCTTTTCCAGATCTCCTCCACACTCTCTGAGCATTTTCTCTCTGATACGATGGATCTCTTCCACAACAGGATCCTGTCTCATGCGTTTTCTCCTCCGAAGGGTTCTAGAAGCTCCTCTGGTGTGAGTATCGGATATTACGAGGACGAAACGTTGCCTGGCAGTCTCCCATCCCTGCCGAAAAAGCCTCCTAATACTGGTCATAGTTACTTTTTGACTCTGATTACTGTCCAATAGAGATCTTTCTTTCTCATGTGAAGGCTCTGTTCCTTGCAGGGCAATGGCTGTACTCCCCTGTATACCTCCTACACCGATATCTATGAGGCCGTGATGCGACTGTGTACCGTGGTGGTGGAGCG
>RFHZ01000814.1 GCA_003696125.1 Nitrospinota bacterium | reverse complement strand
CCTCCTCAGAGAGGCGAGCCGGGTCTTCGGGATTCACCTCGGTGTGGCCACGGTGCTCGCCGTGCTCATCTGCGTGCTCCCGCTGCAGGCCATGCGGCGGGCGGTGGACGATGTCAAGGCCGCCCAGGCCCAGGTGCTCCACTCCCATAAGCTCAGCGCCCTGGGTGAGGTCTTTGCCGGCCTGACCCATGAGATCAACAGCCCGCTCAGTATCATGCTCTCCCGGGTAAAGCTCCTCCTCTACAGTGCCCGCGAACAGGGGCTCCCGGCAGAGGTGATCCAGGATCTGGAGGTGATCGAGCGCCATGGTACCCGTATTGCCGAAATCCTGCAGGGACTCCTCACCTTTGCCCGCAAGACCCCCCTGGAATTCGTCCTCACCGATCTGAACCGGGTGATCAAAGACGCCGTTACCCTGGTGGAAAAACCGTTTATGAAAGAAGGGGTCCGTATCACTACCGACCTGGACCCTGATCTGCCAGCGATCTGGGGGAGTCCTTCTCATCTCCAGCAGGTCTTTCTTAATCTCCTCAACAACGCCCGTGATGCCATGCCTCAAGGAGGAGAGATCACCATCCGTACTTTTCCAACGCCTGACCATGTGGTGGCCGAGGTCCAGGACACTGGCACGGGAATTGCTTCCGAAATTCGTGAGCGGATATTTGACCCCTTTTTCACTACCAAAGAAGCCGGCAAGGGGACAGGACTGGGCCTGTCGGTAAGCTACGGCATCCTGTTGAATCATGGGGGGAGGATCGCCGTCGAGAGCACGCCAGGAGCCGGCACGACCTTCCGTCTGGCCTTGCCGTTGGGAGAGAGGAGAGGGCATGAGGTCGAAGCGTTGCAAGGTGCTCATCGTGGATGATGAGCGAGACATGGCCGAAACCCTGGCACGCATCCTCCAGGGGGGAGGGTATGAGACCATCATCGAGACGAACAGTGTCAAAGCCCTGGCTTTGGTAGAGCAGGAGCAACCAGATCTGGTGCTCACCGATCTGCGTATGCCTGGTCTCGATGGCATGGGCCTTCTGGAGGAGATGCGCAAGCGACCGCGTGATATCCCGGTGATCATGCTCACCGCGTACGCTTCCATAGAGTCGGCCGTGGAAGCGATGAAGAGAGGGGCAACCGACTACCTGGCCAAGCCGGTCGATCCCGAGGAACTCCTGATGAAGGTGGAGAAGGCCCTGGCCTGGAACCGGCTGGTGGAGGAGAACCGGTACCTGCGGGAGCAGGTGGAAGGACAGGACCGGTACGGGGAGATCATCGGCCAGCATCCGGCCCTGCAGGAGATCCTCCGCATGGTGGAGAAGGTGGCCCCGACCGATACGCGGGTGCTGCTCATCGGGGAGAGTGGAACGGGTAAAGATCTGATCGCACGGACCATCCATCGACGGAGCCTGCGCCATGATGCCCCTTTTTTCGCCATCAACTGCGGTGCCCTGACCGAAAGCCTGCTGGAAGCCGAACTCTTCGGCTATGAGCGTGGTGCCTTTACCGGGGCAGTAACGACCAAAAAGGGGATCTTTGAAGCAGCTAAAGGGGGAACCCTCTTCCTGGACGAGATCAGCGAAACCAGCCTGGCCTTTCAGACCAAGCTGCTGCGGGTGGTAGAGACCGGTGAGTTCTTCCGGGTCGGGAGTACCCGGCCCCTGCAGGCCGATGTCCGCCTCATCTCCGCCACCAATCGCGATCTGAAGAAAGCCTGTGCCGAAGGGCGCTTCCGGGAAGATCTCTTCTATCGCCTGAGCGTGGTCCAGATCCACCTTCCCCCGCTGCGGGAGAGGGTGGAGGATATCCCCCTGCTGGTGGCCCACTTTTTAGCCCTGCACTCACGCCAGTTGAAAAAGAAGGTGCGCGGCATCCATCCCGAGGCCATGGCTGCCCTCACCCGCTACTCCTGGCCGGGAAACATCCGCGAGCTGGAGAACGTCATCGAGCGGGCGGTCATCATGGCCGAGCCAGGG
>RFHZ01000813.1 GCA_003696125.1 Nitrospinota bacterium | reverse complement strand
CGTTGCCTGTCGTTCACTCTACTGTCTTGCCCATCCTCGGCTTTCTCCTGTGCCATGGAGCGCCGGCTGAGACCACCCAGCCGGCCGTCTCAGAGCACCTCCTGCCGTTCCGGCGGATCGCCGGGCGAGCTCTCCTTCTGTTGTGAGGCAGGGATGGCAAGCCCCAGGGACAACCTTCGCAAGACCTTTTGCACCGCCAGACCGGTTCCCCAGAGAAGAGGAGAAATCAACACCTCCAGCAGAGTAAAGCGCAGGGCCCCGGTCAGACTGAAAGGGGAAGGGGCCAACAGTCTGTAGAGGGGCACCAGCACAGGCCAGCCCAGCCGTTCCCTGCTCAGGGGCCAGAACACCATGATTCCGTGATCCGCCGCGTTGGCGGTACATAGAAGATCAAGCAGCGGATGACTGGACACGGCCACAAAGCAGGCCCAAGGTGAAAGGAGTCGGCGCTGGGAAGCTGTGACAAGGGTGTAGGCCATGGTGATGAGAGCGGCGAATGCCAGAGAATGGGAAAAGGTCCGATGGTAGCTCGAGACCGGCCATCCCAACCCCCACACCAGCAGGAAATCGAAGTCGGGGAGGATAGACAGGCACGCCGCCAGCACCAGGGCCTTGCGGCTGTGGCCATCGAGCAGGCCGGCGACCACGCTCCAGTGTGCAATGGGTAATGCCATAACCAGGTGCTCCGCTGCTGCTTTCTCCCTTCAGGGTTCCATCACTGCCAACCGCGGACGCCTCGGCAGGAGAAGACAAAGCTCCGATTGTACGGGTGGCAGAAAGAGCCGTCCAGGTCCACTGCTCAAGTCGGAAGGGTGTGTCGACAGGTACATGGGGGTAACACTTAATGCCAGGTACATGGGTAACACTCCGAGCAGACAGATCCGAGAAGGAGGATCTGGCGAAATGAGCCCGTAGGGTGAGTGCAGCCCAGATCCTCGGCGGCTCATTGGTGCCTGCACGGTTCTGAAAGAGGGGGCGTAAGTATGCCGGTGCCCTTTTCAGCCATTTGCCTGCAGGCTGTGGAAAAGCTGGCGGAACACGTCTTCTATTCTGCGGGTGATGAGCTGGTAATCCTTTTCTCCGGGAAAACGCATAGGTTCTCCGATGCAGGCTCTGACAGAGCCCGGTTGGGGCCAGCGGTGATGGATGGAGTACACCTCGAAGAGGCCGCATAAGATGACAGGCACAATGGGAACCTTGAGATGCACGGCCATGAGGCCGATGCCGGGGCGCAGGGGACGAAGCGATCCATCAGTGGTGCGCCCACCCTCGGGGTAAACCAGGGGACAATATCCAGCATCCAGCAGTTCTCCGGTATAGCGCAGGCTCCGGCGGATGCCCCCCATG
>RFHZ01000812.1 GCA_003696125.1 Nitrospinota bacterium | reverse complement strand
GTCATCCAGATCATCACACTTCGGGGGGTTCATCCTTGTCGACCTCCTTCGGGCACAGGGGATATCCTCTGTAAGACTCCGTCAGATTGTAGCCAACCAGGAGTCAGCCAGTCAACTGCGTAACTCCTAATATAGAAGAGGAGACCCCAGGTTGTCAAGGATCGTCCCTGGCAAGTTCAGCCTATTTCTTTAAGATTTGAACGGTACCTGGATGCAATTTTCTATTGACAGCGACGATTCTATCTGGTATGGTACACCAAAATTGAATCTCGGGAAGGAGAGAAGTGCATTATCGGTATATCCTCCCTCAGCGAAGTCCTGTTAAGCCCAGCAATCCTTTGGCATGCCGCCCGGGAGCGGCATGAGGCCCCACAGGTTTTCCTGGATGCCCTCCCTGTTCGTCATGACTCTCCGTGGTTTACAGAGGTGGCCTGAGAGGTGACCCCTGGTTCAACAGCCGCTGAGCAGGGAAGGTGTTCGGGAAGAAAGGGAGCACACCGCATATCGTTGATTTCCTGCCGATTATGTCCTTCTTTTTCCCGCCGGATACCTGAAAAGGGACGGCAGTACTCAAGGAATTCCTGCCTATGACCGAAAAGAGGATAAACGGGGATGATCGCCCCTTATGGTGAGGTCAGAACAGGGAATGGTGGAAGTTTTATCGAGAAAGGAACGTTGAATGAAGCAACTCAGTCGGATCGTCGTCTGGTCGATGTTACTCCTGACTCCGGTGATGGCGTATGCATCCCAATACCCTTTTGCAGATATTGTCACCTGGAAGGAAGAGGCGGAACGCAAGGCATATGAGCGGTACTTTACCCAAGCCGGCCTGACCGTCTCGCATGTCCCGGTGATGCAGACAGGGGAAAAGCAGCCCTGGGCCGATCAGGAAGAATTCGTCCTGATAAAGAGAGGAGAGACGCTGGTCGGTTATGGAGCGATTTTTACCTCCCTGAAGTCTTTTGCCTATGCCGTGCATGCCAATGGGGATCGCCGGAGAATAAAAGTCAACAAGGCAGAGATCTTATACGATCTGCAGGGGAGAGTCATCTTCCTTATCAGCTACCGCATGGACGACCTGGGATGGGTGGAAGCCTCTCTCGCTTCCCTGCTCGGGTACAAAGTGCGGGCCACGCGGGCCATCTTCAGCGAAGATGGGCTCGGAGAGGGATACGAGTTGAGCCCACAATCGAAGCAGCTTGCCCATCGCCTCCTCCAGGCGCCTCACCTGTATAAGACCCTCTTCGAGGATGGACATCTGCAAAACGAAAAGCTCCTTGCCTCTTCCGAGTTCAACTTCTCCGCGGGGCTGATCCGACCCGAGTAGCGGGGGAAGAGAAGCTCCCTCAGGGAGGAGGCCTTCTGGTACTCCCCGAGTGAGAGGAAGGAGAGCGGATCGCCTGCCTCCCTCCTGGTACAGGTCCAGGACGGTTACCGGTCAGGAGGGAGGGCAGAAGCATGGTGAGAATATCGGATTTCTTCTGGCCTTCCTTTTCCCGATATGCTAGACTACACGTGACTTCCTCCATCTTCTCGCTTTGACCGCAGAACAGGGGAGACACGGATGAACAACCGGATCAGCTTTTTTGCCCAGGTCAATCGCAGCTTTCAGAAAGCGGCTACCTACACCTCCTACCCGCCTGGACTCTTAAAGCAGATCGAGATCTGTAACAGTGTCTATCACATGACCTTCCCCTTGAAGAGAGACGACGGAACGATCGAGGTCATTCATGCCTGGCGGGCCGAACACAGCCATCACAAGCTCCCGGTAAAAGGGGGAATCCGGTACAGCCCGTACGCGGATGAGGACGAAGTGATGGCCCTGGCCGCCCTCATGACCTATAAATGCGCCATCGTCGATCTCCCCTTTGGCGGAGGGAAAGGGGCGGTACGCATCGACCGGAGAAACTACTCGGAAGCAGAGCTGGAGCGGATCACCCGTCGCTACGCCTACGAGTTGATCAAGAAGAATTTCCTCGGCCCGGGTATCGATGTCCCGGCCCCGGATTATGGGACCGGTCCCCGCGAGATGGCCTGGATCATGGATACGTATAACGCCATGACCTCGCATCCGTTAGACGCCCCGGCCTGTGTGACCGGAAAACCGCTCTCCGAAGGAGGGGTGCACGGCAGGGTAGAAGCGACCGGACGCGGGGTCTACTTCGGGATTCGAGAAGCCTGTAGCCTGGCAGAAGATATGCGACCACTCGGGCTCTCACCCGGCCTGGAAGGGAAACGGGTGGTGGTACAGGGCCTGGGGAATGTCGGCTACCATGCGGCCAAATTTCTCCAGGAAGGTGGTGCTCTGCTGGTCGGATTGGCCGAGTATGAGGGGGCGATAGCCTCTCCAGGAGGATTAGACG
>RFHZ01000811.1 GCA_003696125.1 Nitrospinota bacterium | reverse complement strand
CCCCGGACCGGTGACCACGGCCAGATCACCAGGGGCGATCTTACAGCGATCCCCTACACAGTGCACGGCCACAGAGAGCGGCTCCACCAGGGCCGCTTCCTGCAGATCCAGCTCCTCGGGTAAGGGGACCAGGTAGCGTGCCTCTATCTTGACAAATTCGGCCATGCCCCCGTCATAATGGAGTCCCTGCACCACCCGCTGCTCGCAGAGCTGCTCTGCCCCTCGCCGGCAGGCGAGACAGGTGCCGCAGAACTGGATGGCGATGGCACAGGCCCGTTGCCCCACTCTCCAGCCGGTCACCCCGGGTCCGATGGCGGTGATGGTCCCGGCAAACTCATGCCCCATGGTTACCGGCACGTTGACAAACTCATATCCCGGGTCCTGCTGATAGGCATGCAGATCCGAGCCGCAGATACCGCAGGCAGCCACCTTCAAGACCACCTCTCCCGGTCCGGGTTCGGGAACCGGCAGGTCTACCAGGGCAAGTGAGCCTGATACCTTTTTCAGCTTGCGCAAACTCAGCACCTTCTCTCCTCCTCTCTCTCCTTATCCACCCATCAACATACATCCTCTCTACGGCAAAGCACAGACCAGGGGAGCACTACCTGACAGAAAAGCTTACCCGATTTCCTCCGGCCGGTCAATGCTCGGCGATCCACTGGGCCACTTCACGGCAGGTGGCAAACCAGACCCCTTTCCGGTTCTTGATATGGAGAATCAGCTTTTCCAGCGCATGAGCCCGGGTCAGGCGACCGGAATAGCGGGGGTGACAGACCAGCATGAAGTACCCGGTGTGGGCATAAAGCGTATCAAACTCCTCCTTCCAGATGCTGAGCACGTGGGCAGGGGAAGCCGGAGCCCCTCGCTGGTGCGAGTAGTAGACCGCATCGTCCAGCACCCAGGCCCAGGGGAGCTGGATCAGGCCTCGCTGTCCCCCTTCCCCTCCCATCCGGTAGGGAAAATCGTCATCGACAAAACTGCTGTCATACAGGTAGCCCAGCTCCTGCAGGTACTCGATCGTATGCGGGG
>RFHZ01000087.1 GCA_003696125.1 Nitrospinota bacterium | reverse complement strand
GGAGATACCGGGGTAAAGGAGCTTTCCCCTTCTTTACCCCCATCGCCCTGGCCATCTCCCCTGACCTCTCCCGGCTCCGGCTTCTCCCTCTGGTGGCAGGGAGCAGGGAGGCTGGCCTTATTGATTTCCTGCTGCCGGTCCGGTATCTTGCACTCCAGAGGCCATGGATACCCTTAGCAACGATCATGCCCCTGCCTGCTCCTGGCGGTGGGGAGAGACTGGGAGGGGAGAGGCGGCAGACAAGGGCAAAGGTACCATTAGCGCGGGAGACCCACGGGAGACGGAAAAGAGATGCGTAGAATGACACGTAACAGGGGTTACGCATTTTGAGCGAATGTGTTGAGACAAAAGGAGTTCGCACTGCAACAAGGAGATCCTCCTTGTCCTGAGGGACTTTTTGGGCTCTCTTCATCAGAGGTATCGTCAGAAGGTTGCCCCCCTCTCGGAAAGGAGGATCATGATGAACATAACGGAGTTCCCGCGGGAAAGTCCACAGAAAATCGTCTGTGGCCGTGCGCTGTTTCCTCTGCTCTTTGCAGCATTCACGTGGCTCCAACCGGTGGTCGATCCCCGCAGGAGATTTTCGATCACCATCCTGGGTCTGATGGCGGTGTCTGTGGCCGGCTTGCTCCTGCGAGACCGGCAACGCTCGGCCTGCCGCATTGTCCGCACGGTGATGCCGACACGCTCCCAGGATCGGATGACCGGCGTGGTGCGCTGGGCAGGCCATTTCACCCTGTGGACGAGTCCCGTTCCCTCCCTGGCTATCGGGGTGGTGCACACCATCGTGGCCATTACGGGCGTGCCAGGGCTGGTGATGCTGGAGGATACCCTGCTGCCGAAACGCTTTGCCACCGCACCCGGTTTTCTGCCACGGATACCGTCACCTCCCAAGGCCAGGCCTGGAGGGCCTGGGAGGGGGCCTGGCCCTGTGGGAAGTCTGCATGGCACTCTTATGGGGCCTCGATCGGGGACATCACATCCTTCATAGTCTCTTGGCCGGGCGTGGATCCCCTCACGCTGGCGCTGATCAAGACCAGCCGGCATCAAAAGCCCCGCGACCGGCTGTACCTGATCAGCAACGATCCCACGCTCAGCCCTCTGGCGTTTTTGGCGTTTCACGCGCAGCGGTGGACCGTGGAGGTCTTTTTTCGGACCAGGAAGCCGCTCGTGGGATGGGGGCAGTCTCCCGCGCGCGGTCCGCAGCCGGTGGTGGGCCATCTGGTGTTGGGCGCGGTGGCATATCCCCTGCTGGAGTTGTGCTGTCCTGCGGAGGCCTTTGGGAGTCGAGGGCACCGGTACCGCGATCGCTTCCACATCGCCCGGCGGGAGGAGGGAGCCATCCTGGAACGGGTCAAAACCTGGCGGCAAGGGCTGCAGTGGGTGTCCCTGGATGGTACTCGACTCCCTTGGGGGGAGGGGGGATACGTGGTCGCTGTCGAGCAGCCCGCGATGCGCTCTGCCCCGTTCCGCGCGGGTCGTCTCAAGGGCATAGCCTGGAAGCAGATGCACTGCGCACCATTGGTCTCGGACATCCTCGTCGGGACAAGGCTTTGGGCACGGTGTCATGCCAAAACCCGCATGGTTGCTTCAGTGAATCAAAAATGCGTAACTCCTGAGTTCTGAGTTGAAGTAAAATAGCGCCTATATTACAATGAATGAAAAAATAGGTGAGAAACAATGCATCTTGCAATCCAGTGATCCTTCACTATGGTAATTATCCACCGAGAAAGGGATACAGGAGGACAGGTCTGTGAGCGCCGGCACTCCTTTAAAAGAACGATTGGCCCAGGAAATCGATAAACTCCCAGAGGATAGGCTCCAGGAGGTGTTGAACTTTGTAAGATATCTGCTCAGTAGAGAGCAGATGGCACGGAAGAAAGAGCCCGAGATGGATCTGGACCCTGCAAAGGACCCCATCCTTTCGTTTATCGGTGGCGTATCTCTCGGCACACTGGCGAAAGACATTGATCGTGAGCTTTATGGAGAGTAGAGGTGAAACTCTTTATCGATACTTGGGGTTGGCTGACTCTTCGAGACAAGAAGGAGTCACGCCATTCAGAGGCCCGAAACGTCTATCAAGGGTTTCGTCAACGCACAGGGACAGCATATACCAGCGACTATGTCTTAGATGAAACGGTGACGCTGCTCTTTCGTCGTCTTCCCTTCTCTGTTGCTCAGGAGTCCCTGGAGTACATACAGCAAGCTGTTGCTGATGGATATCTTCATCTGGAGCAGATTACCCCAGAGCGGTTTGAAAAGGCCAAGGAGTTACGCAGCAGGTTTCAGGACAAGCCGCGGATTTCTTTCACCGATCTGACCTCTATGGTGATTATGATGGAGTATAGGATTACGGAGATTCTCACCGAAGATGACCACTTCCTCCAGGTCGGGATGGGGTTTCAGAAGGTACCGTGACAACGTCATCTCTGGCTTATAATCGGCTAAAATATTCTCAGGGGTTACACATTTTTTTCAAAAGTGCTGTAATGGTGTGGTTTTCAGTCACTCAAAATCTTAAAATCCTGGTCTTTAGAGGCTTGCAGTGCCACCCATAGCACCCCAATGCCCGCGAAAAGGGCTATTTTTGTCTTCTTTGGTGACCATTTCAGCATATGCAAGGTCAATTCTGACGCAGAAAAGTCACCTCTAAGCCAATAGGGACCAGCATTTTCAGGATATACCCCCTTGAAACCTCCTTCACTAAAGGGTTTTCACAAAAATGCGTAAGTCCTGTTGATATGTGTAACCACATAATATCTCGGAATGGGTTCAGGGCACCGGAAGACTATGCCGATACGTTTCAGATTCTTGCTGAAAATGGGGCATTTGATGTTGATGATCTCCTTCTTAAACCACTCTCCTCTTCATCCACGACGCGGTATCCTTCCCAGGTGAGACGCGTGCCTGCAGGCCTGCCCACCTGGCCATCTCCCCTGACCTCTCCCGGCTCCGGCTTCTCCTGTCGGTGGTGGGGAGCAGGGGCAACCAGCGCTTGCAGGGTTAGCGGTAGGGGGTGAGGATTCCTGTGGGCACAGCAGCGCTGTGCCCCTACCTCTTGAAACACCTCCTTGCCCTGGGGGCGTTTCCCGGCTGTTGATCTCTCCCTGCCCACCTGGTACACTGGTCTTGCAGGAAGGGAAAGAGAGAGACACAGGGAGCGGTACGGGTCCCTGCGTCCTTCCCGGAATCATGGGAGACTAAAGGGCGCCTGGGTGTAGAGGATGGGGGAAAAAATGGAGCGAGGAGTCGTGGCTGAGGGGACGGTCCAGGCTGGATGGCCAGGCGAGAGGAGAAGGAGGAAGGGATGGACACATCACAAACATACACATTAGAAGAACTAAAACACAAATCTTTCGAGGAAATTCTCCAGACGGTACTAACGAGCCAGCAGGCTTTGACCGTGCGATTACCCAATGGGACAGAAGTGGTTATTCAACCAAAGCCCCCCCTGAAACCTTTACCCCTTCTCGAGGGGTACATCCCCCCAGGCTGGAAAGAGGCAATCTATCGATAGAGAAGATTGGCAAATTTTTAGTGCAGAGGGGTTAATAGTTAGTGGACCTCCTTCTGTCTTGTCTACAGGGTGAGTAGCAAAGCGGGAGAGGAACACTAAGGAGAGAGGCGACAGAGGAAAGAGGATACGTGGGCTACAGGACATGCTGGCTTGCGCCAGGGCTACCGAGCTGGGAGAATGGCTGCGGAATGACAGCCATGAGGGGAGAACAGAGACAGGCCCGGCAGGCGTTGATCCCGGGTGATACTTATTGGGGGATGGGAGAGAGCACGCATGGCAGTGAGTACCGAGTACCCACATATCGTGCGGGATGAACAAGGCAACCTGGTGATCGAGGGGACGACGCTCAAGGTCATCGAGCTGGTCGTGGAGAAGCTGGCCTACGGCTGGAGTCCGGAGGAGTTGTACCTCCAGCACCCCTACCTGACATTGGGGCAAATCCATGCCGCGCTGGCCTGCTACCGGGACCATCACGACGAACTGGTGTCTCCCCAGCCTCTCCCGGCTCCGGCTTCTCCTGCCGGTGGTGGGGAGCAGGGACAGCCGGTGTTGATCTCTCCCTGCCCACCTGGTACACTGGTCTTGCGGGAAGGGAAAAAGAGAGACAGCGGAAGTACACAGCGGAGCAGAACTCCGAGATACGGGTGGAGATTTACAGGCAGGCGCGCGAGGTCGCGCTCAGGAGGGATGGATATGTCCTCTAAGGTTTCTCTGGAGATTCCCCAAGAAGTGCTTCACGCGGCCAGGATGACCCCTGGCGAGCTTAAACGGGAGCTGGCCCTCCATCTTTTCCAGCTCGGCAAGCTTTCCTTCGGTAAGGCGCGGGAGTTAGCGGAGATGGATCCGTGGAGCTTTCAGCAGTTCTTGGGAAGCCGGGGGGTTTCGGTCCACTACGACGTGGAGGACTATGAAGAGGACCGGGCGACTCTGAAGGAGCTCGGTAAACTGTAGATGACCGTCGTGAGCAACGCCTCTCCCCTGATTAACTTGGCCCGGATCGGTCAACTCGACCTGCTTCACCGGCTTTACGGAGAACTGCACGTTCCCGAGGCAGTCTGGCAGGAGGTCGTCGTTCATGGGGCCGGGCAACCGGGATCTGGAGAGATCCAGGCTGCTGTCTGGGTCAAGCGGCACCAGGTAAACAACAGGCCGTTGGTGCAGGTTCTGCAACAAGAGCTGGATGCCGGCGAGGCGGAAGCCATCACCCTGGCCCTGGAACTGCAGGCAGAACTGCTCTTGATGGACGAGCGCATTGGGCGGGAGGTGGCCCGCCATCTGGGTCTGCGTTACATCGGGTTGATCGGTGTGCTCCTCACAGCCAAACACAGGGGGCTCATCCGTGCCGTCAGGCCCTATCTGGACGCCTTACGTGACATCGCCGGCTTCCGGATAAGTGAGGCCCTCTACCTGCGCGTGCTCCAGGATGAAGGGGAAATCTAACGCATGCCAAAGCGTTTGCTTGCTGGTCATCGCTTCCAGGCTGGGGACGATGGCGGAGATCGTGGAGGAGAAGATAACGGTACAGAGGGAGGCGAAGGGGAGACAGGAGATGGGTGTGTTACTCTCCCGACGGCTATTTACGGTGGAAGAGTACCACCGGATGGCCCAGGCAGGGATACTTCACGAGGATGACCGGGTGGAGCTGATCGCAGGGGAG
>RFHZ01000810.1 GCA_003696125.1 Nitrospinota bacterium | reverse complement strand
CACCATCCCCAGGTAGAGGTACCCGGCTGTCCAGCCGGGCTGCAGGCGGAGGGCGGTTTGGTAGCAGGAAGCCGCCCCGTCCAGATCCCCCTGCTGGTGGAGGACCATTCCCAGGTTGGCGTGCGCTTCGGCGAAGTCTGGCTGGAGACGGATCGCCTGGCGGTAGCAGTCGGCCGCCTTGTCCAGCTTGCCCTGCGCCTTGAAGGCCATCCCCAGGTTGTAGTGGAAGGCGGAGACCGTGGGGTTGGCCGCGATGGCCTGGCCGATCAGGGTGATCGCCCTCTCGGTTTGACCGCTCTGGTGGGCGATCAGGCCCAGCAGGTGCAGGGCATCGGCGTTCTGCGGGTCGTGGAGCAGGACCTGGCGGTACAGGGCTTCGGCCTGGAGGAAGTTCCCGGCTTGATGGTGATGTACCGCCTGGGCCAGGAGGGATTCTAAAGAAGATACCGTCCCTGTTGGCAGGGGAAAGGGGCGTTTCTCTTGCCGGGAGGTTCCTTGGGCTTTCGGTCTTGTGCGTTTAGAGGTCATCTGTCCTATTCCTTATGCCAGCCCTGCTAGAGGGAGGGGTGGTATCTATCACCTGTTCGAAAAAGCGTTCCAGTTCGTGTACCGCTTCCATGTCTTCGTACAGCACCCGGTTGTTCGCAAGGATCTTATGGCGTATCGTCTCTTGAAACACAGGATCTGTTCCCAAACGGACGGCAATGTTTACGTAGTCCTCCGGATCAGCAGCGACACACTCCATTACCCCCATCTTCTTATAGCACGCGTAGGTCACCCGTCCCCGCATGAAGGCACCGGGCAGGGTAACGATCGGGGTGCCGGTTGCCAGTCCTTCAAAGGTGGTGTTCCCTCCTCCAAAATAGAACGGATCGAGCATCACATCGGCAATGGCGATCAGGTTTAGGAAGGCCGCTCCCTTTTGTCGAGGGATAAAACGGATGCGCTCGACCACATCCGGCATAGAGCGCTGGAAGCGAGCCATGAGCAGTTCGGTCCAGTGTGCGTACCTCCCTTCGATCAACACCAGCATTCCTTGCGGGTCCTGGCGCAGGATCGCTGCCAGGGTTTCATCAAAGTCGGGATGAAACTTGAAAAGGCTCTGGGGACTCAGGTAGAGGTGGTGCTCTGGGGGCAGGCCGAAGGCCTGGCGGTCTCTGAGCGGAGAAGGGAGCTGGGGCCGGTAGTAATAAGTGGGGAGGGTCTTGAGGCGAACAAGCCTTTCCGTATAGTGTGCCTCTCCTCCTTCTGGTTCCAGGTCTTCACTCGAAACGAAATAGTCGATGGTGTCGATACCGGTGGTGACCGGATGTCCCCAGGTCACGCACTGTACCGGTGCGAGCCGGGAAAAGGCGAGGAAATAGGTGAGATGGTCCATCCCGATCTCCGGGTAGAACAAAAGATCGAGGTGTTGTCGCGAGACCAGCTCTCGGGCAGCATCCAACCGGTAGGGAACCACCCGGTAGGTATCCGCGTGCTGCTGGATGAAGTAGGCGATCTCATCGGTGTAATGGCCGATAGAGAGGACAACGACCTCGAAACGGTCTCTGGAGAGATGGGCGATCAATCCCCGCATGAATTTGCCGATGGTATGGTGTCTGAGATAGGCAGAGATAAAGCCTATGCGGAGTTTGGTAGACACGGAGCGCCGTGGTGGCACGGGAAGGGGGTGGGGGTGGTAGGCAGAACGATACAATTGGGCAAGCCGGCGCTGTATCGAGGTGTCGTCCATCCCCTGATAGGCCAGGTAGAAGTTGGTTCCCCGCACCTCCTGCAGGGGATCATGAATCGAGAGGGATTCGCGGGCCAGGCAGGCGAGGTGCTCTTCCATCTGCTGGCGATGGCGGTAAACCGCTTCTCGCGAAGGGTAGATGGGGGGAAGGAGGGTGGCGATCCTGATCCGCAACCCATCCATCGGTTTCAGACGGAGAGCGGTCTGATAGTGAGCGATTGCCTCTTCCAGATACCCCTGCATCAGGAGGAGGTTGGCCAGGTTGTAATGGGCCTCGGGAATCTGGGGATTTATCTTTAATGCCGACCGGTAGCAGTGACTGGCCTGGGCAAGGTCCCCTTGTTTTTTGAGTAAAGCCCCTAGATTGATATAGGCTTCGGCAAAATCGGGTTGCAGGCCTATTACTGCCTGGTAGTACTCCCTGGCTGCTGTGAGGTCTCCCTGCTCGCGCAGGAGATTCCCCAGATGGAAGTAGGCTTCTGGAAAGCTGGGATTCTGCCGGAGCGCTTCCCGATAGCACCGCTCTGCCTCTGCCCGGTCTCCCTTCCCCTGTAACACCATCCCCAGGTAGAGGTACCCGGCTGTCCAGCCGGGCTGCAGGCGGAGGGCGGTTTGGTAGCAGGAAGCCGCCCCGTCCAGATCCCCCTGCTGGTG
>RFHZ01000809.1 GCA_003696125.1 Nitrospinota bacterium | reverse complement strand
GGCCGATGGGTTTCTGCTTACCGTTGGGTACGTGATCTTGGGCGCGAACAAGATCACGGTGACGCTGCCTGATCAGCGCCAGTTTCCTGGTCGGATTGTCTGTATCGATTTTCGTAGTGGGCTCGCCGTGTTACAGATACCGGCAACACGACTGCCAGCGGCGACCTTGGGGGATTCTGCCCAGGCCAAAACCGGTGATACGGTGGTGATTCTGGCCAGCACAGACCGGCAGAAACGCCAGGGGTCTACCGGGTTCATCAGTGCCATCCGCCCCTTTGATGCCTACTGGGAGTATATGCTCGATCAGGCCATCTTCACCACGGCGATCAATGGAGGGTTTGGGGGCGGACCCCTGGTGAACATGCGCGGGCAGGTCATCGGCATCGTTTCCCTCAACCTGAGCTCGGTAAGCGAGGCCAGTCTCGCCATCCCCATCGATCTCTTCCACGCGGTCAAGGAGGAGGTGTATCGGGAAGGACGACTCCTCACCCCGCCTCGTCCCTGGCTCGGTTGCTATACGGAAACCTTTGAAGAGGGAGTGGTGGTGGTGGGGGTTATCCCCCATAGCCCGGCCCATCAAGCTGGTCTCCGTCCCAAGGATGTCATCCTCCACGTGGAAGGGGTCGAGGTAAGTACCCGGCGAGAATTTTACCTCGAACTCTGGAAAAAGCGGATCGGGGAGGAGATTGCTCTCGGTATCTTCCGGGATGAGGAGTTTGAAACCATACTGGTACGGCCGATGGATCGAGGCGAGTTTTACCAGTAAGACCTTTTAGGCGTATACCCGTGTTCTCTGGGGGATGGAGTTGCACCGGAAAGGCATAAGAATGGATGGATCATGACCTATTATGTTACGCGCAGAATTCTCCAATCCCTCCCTCTCCTGCTCCTCTTGACCTTTGCCACCTTTGTTCTCCTGCACTATCTCCCGGGCGGGCCCCTGGCCTTTTATGAAGACAACCCCAATATCACGGCAGCCGATCTGGCCCGACTCGAAAGACAACTGGGGCTGGATAAACCGGTTTCCATTCAGTATCTCTACTGGTTAACCAATCTGTTACGGGGGGAGTGGGGCATCTCCTATGCGGCCAACCGCGCCGTCTCCACCATGATCTGGGAACGTTTCCCCGCCACCATCAGGCTGACCGGCCTCTCCCTCTGCCTGGCGTTGCTCATCGCTCTCCCTGTCGGGATGATTTCCGCCCTCAAGCAGTATTCGATCTTTGACCATGCCGTTACCACGATCACCTATATCGGCCGCTCCATGCCCCCCTTCTGGACCGGCTTGCTCCTTATCCTGGTCTTTAGCGTGTACTTCCGCTGGCTTCCGGCCGGTGGTATGTACTCCCTGGGTGGTGAGGCCGGTTGGGGCGACTACCTGCAGCATCTCGTCCTGCCTCTCACCAACCTGGCCATGATCCTGGCGGCCAAGTATGCTCGTTTTCTCCGGGCCAGTATGCTGGAGACGATTCATCAAGATTTTATCCGGACGGCCCGGGCCAAAGGGGCCTCGGAACTCTCTATTATCCTGCGACATAGCCTGAAGAATGCGGCCATCCCTCTGGTCACCATTGTTGCGCTCGATCTGCCGTTCCTCTTTTCCGGTGCCCTGTATACCGAATTTATCTTCTCCTGGCCCGGAATCGGCCGCCTGTTTATCGAATCGGCTTTTCGCTTTGATTATCCGGTAATCATGGGGATCGTCACCATCATCTCGGCCCTGGTCATTCTCTCCAATCTCCTGGCCGACATCCTCTACGCCCTTTTAGATCCTCGGATTGCGTATCGCTGAGAGCAGGTACTGGAGGAAGACGAAACGGTGTCCGTAGGAAAGCCAGAGCAAGAGCAAAATCTGCCGACAGGGACATCCTGGATAGGGATCATTCTGCACCGATTTTTCCGCCATAAAATGGCCCTGTTGGGGCTGGGAGTGATGGGACTCCTCACCGTCGGCGTGCTCTTTGCCCCTTACCTGACTCCGTACGATCCGGAAGAGATTGATCTCGATGCGATGCTCGCCCCTCCCAGCCTTCACCATCCCCTGGGGACGGATGAGTTGGGGAGAGATCTCCTGGCCCGTCTTCTGTACGGGGGAAGGGTTTCCCTGCAGATCGGGATACTCTCCATGGTCGTGGCCTTGAGCATCGGAACCTTTATCGGCGCTGTGGCCGGGTATTGGGGGGGAACGGTGGATATTCTGCTGATGCGGCTGACCGATTTTTTCCTGGCCTTCCCCCGTATCTTTGTGCTCATCCTCTTCTCGTCCCTCCTGGGCCCGAGTCTCACCAACATCATCCTGGTCATCGGCATACTCTCCTGGATGGGAGTGGCTCGCCTCGTCAGAGCCTCCTTCCTGGCCTTGCGGGAGCAACAGTTCGTCGAGGCTGCCTTTGCCATCGGGGCCCGCAATTTTCGCGTCATGTTTAAACACATCCTGCCCAATGCACTCAGCCCGATCATCGTGGCAGCCACCCTGGGGGTTGCCGACGCGGTCATTGCCGAGTCAGGACTCAGCTTCCTGGGCCTCGGTATCCAGCCTCCGACTGCGACCTGGGGGAACATGCTGCGCAACGCACTGGACCAGATGTTTGATGCCCCCTGGACCGGGATCTTCCCGGGGGTCATGATCTTTCTGGCCGTCCTCAGTATCACCTACATCGGTGATGGATTGCGTGATGCCCTGGATCCCCGCTGGATAGAAAAGCGGAAGGAGTAAGGGATAGCGCGGAGAGGCGCAGAGATGAGCGGTGTTGGCAGCTATGGGAAAGTCGTCGCCCTCCTTCTCCTGGTCTTCAGCGTAACCGCCGTCGACTATGCCCCCCTGCTCAGCAGGAATAATCTGGCCGTCGCCCTGCTCCGGCGTGGAGAGATCGACCAGGCCATTCAGGAGCTCAGGGCCATTCTCCAACGAGATCCTACCCATCCCCTGGCCCTCTATAACCTGGGGGTGGCCTATCAGCGAAAAGGATGGAAAAGGGAGGCCATCACCGTTTATCAGACCCTGCTCGCCCTTGACCCCAACCAGGTTGCGGCCCGGATCAATCTGGGGATCCTCTACCGAGCAGAGGGGAGGACAGCCCAGGCCGTGGCCGAATGGCAACAGGCCATCCGCCTTGATCCCACCAATCCCCTCCCTTACCTCCACCTGGGGTTTCTGTACGCCGACCAGGGGAAGAAGGAGGCAGCCGAAGAGGCCTTCTCCCGCTATGAAGCCCTCAGTCAACCCGGCGGGACTGGCACTTTAAACGCCACCGGATCCGCAATAACTCCCAGCGACCCTTCTCCCCGTTGACCCTCCACCGGGTGAACAGCCGTTCCAGGAGTTCCCGTCCCTCCGGATCACGCATGGCCTCGACCGGCGTCATCCCCTTGAGGCTATCCTGGCCGGTCACCAGCCAGTTTTCCCAGAAGCGCTGCCGGTAGTAGCGCCGGATGACAAACCGCTCCAGGATGGGAATGCGGGTGGCCAGTTCAAAAAGGCTTTCCGGCATGGTCATTTTAAAGACGCGCATGCGACTTTCTGGGAAGAGGCGCTCTTTGAGTGACCGCTTCTTCTCCTCTTCTGGAGGTACCACCATGGTCTCCTCTCTCCTGTACGCCCCCCTTCCCCCTCCGGTCTCCTCTGGCCGGCATGAAAGGGAAGGCCGCGGGGGTACATGTCAGGGTCTCAGTTTCCAGACCAGGGCAGAGATATTCTCCCTCTCTTTCAGGAGTTGCGCATACCGGCGGGCTCTTTCCGCACTGGAGAAGCGTCCGATACGAACCAGGTGCCACGACTCATTCTGGGAATTATCGGTAGAGACGATGTACGGCTCATATCCCTTCCTGGCTAAATCCTGCAGCAGTTTTTGCGCCCGCTTTTTTTCTCGAAAGGCCGCGACCTGCAAGGTATATTTCGGCTCAGCATCCCCGGCGGCAGGCTCATCAGGAGCCAGGAGTCGGGTAGAGGGAGCTTCTCTGGGTCTCGATGTTGATTCGGCCACAGGAGGACCGGCAGGGTTCACCTCCTGCCGCTGAATACGTGGAGAGGAGGGAGGCTGCGATGAAGGAG
>RFHZ01000808.1 GCA_003696125.1 Nitrospinota bacterium | reverse complement strand
GTTCGAACCGTTGCAGGGCCTTCGTCGTTTCGCCCCATCGGAGATGCAGATAAGCGAGCTGGATCTGCGGTTCCACTTCTGAGGGACGGGCCGCGACGTATTGTTCGTAATAGGTCACCGCCTGCGGGTAATCGCCCAGACCTTGATAGCAGCGGGCCAATAACCGAACCTCCTCCAGAGGCGAGGGGTTTTGCTTCAAATGTCCCTGTAAGGCTTCGATAGCCTCGGTGTACCTTCGCTTCCGGTAGAACCGCAGTGCCCTCTCATAATCTCTCTCATAAAGCAGATACTCGATCAGATCATCGTCGGGTGGGACAAACCAGACAGAGAATCCGGGGAGCTCACCCAAATACACCCTATCCCCCCTGAAAATGTGCTGGCCTGCTCCCGAGGGTTGGAGTTGGATCGTTACAAGCGCCGAATTGGTGGCCAGGGACTGTACCTTCCCCGTTGCCCCTACTCTCATACGAATGGCCAGCGGAATGCCTGTGTCTTTCTGGTAGATGACCTGCTCCGGGATGCCCACGATAACATCGGCACCCGGTTGGACCATCTCAGAGGGTACGATCTCGGCCACAGCCTGATCGTCATGCTCAGAGACGTAGATGATTTGCCCCAAGGAGCGCAACAGAGGTTTTGCGGCTCGTTCCGCCTTGTTTTCAAGGATAAAGGTATCGCCGGGACGAGGCGTTGGTACGTGCGATACATCCAACACACCGAGGTTCCCCTGCACCATCAGAACTTGAGATCTCCCCAATTCCTCTCGAATGGTACCGAGGACCTGTTGGGTTGCAGGATGAACGAGGACCGTCTCACGCGATAGGGAGACTTCGTCACCCGGCTGCAACGATGCGTCTGATCGAAAGAGCGCTTGTCCCTCCTCTGCCCAGATGATCTCGTAACGTACTGCCGGCCCACCACAGCCGGATAACCAGAGGAGGGAACCGAGCGTTACTATGGCGAAGAGACGATGTCTGGTTTCAACGCGAACGTCTGCCATTGGATCTCCTGTAGTCTCACTTCAACCTGGGTGCGATGCGGGATATAACCCGGGTGCTGAATCTCCAGCGTATGCTTGCCGACAGGGAGATGCAACAAGATGAGAGGTGTGTGTCCTCGCTCCTTCCCATCAAGCAACACTTCCGCATCTGAGGGTGACGAGTGAATTGACAGGCCGCCCGTTTCTGGAACAAGGCTGAGTTCGACGTCTTGGGTTCCTTTACCTTCAATACGTATCGCTTGGCGGTAGGGGAAATATCCCGGATAATTCGCGTGGAGAACGAGATCGCCTGGCGGTAGAGGAACAGTATGTAAGGGGGTTTGACCGAGAAGTTGCTCCCCAAGTTGAATCATCGCTCCAGAAGGAAAGGATCTGATGTTCAACACCATTCCTAGCAGATAGCGACGTACCTGTTCCTGACCACTTGCGATCAAGATGTCTTCTTGCACTCCTGGGTAGGCGTCAAGATAGACTTCAAGATGATGAGGCCCTGCAGCGACCGAGTCGAGTGTGATCGGCGTCTGTCCGACCAGTTGCTTGTCCAGCAGAACGGTGGCGTTCTTGGGTTCGGTCTCCACTCGCAAGGATCCCGGCGGTAAAGGTTCCAGAGTGACTTTTAGCGTAGCCAGATCTCCGCTGACAGGGAGTGCTTGGTCGTCGACTAAGATCTGCGTCTCATCGAACCGCACCGTGAAGTCCTGGCTGACATAATAGGGCCGATCGCAGACGAGGTGCATGCTACTCCCTGAGGGGCGAGTGATGGTCACAGGTGCGTGCCCCAGCGCTTGCCCATCTGCGGAGACGGTAACTTGATCTGGCCCCGCTGAGACCCTCAACCGTAGCATTTTGCGCTCAAGTGTGACTTCCTGCTGGCGAACCTCCCCCGGAACGACCTCGATCGGTACTGTGACATCTTTGTAATGGCGTTTATGAATCCGGAGGGTATACTTCCCAACGAGTTCGGCCTCCCGTCGAAACACTCCACTCTGCTCGTCGCTGGTGCCCAGCAGCACCGTTCCCTGCCATATCTCAGCTCCCGGTGGGTCTGTGCGAATCATCCACCCGGAAACCAGGGTCGCCCGTACTTTGTTGAACAGGCTGACGGCTTTGGGTGGATAACGCTCGGCATCGATGGTGAAACTGGGACGCCGCTCGATGAGCCGTGTGAAGGCATTTTCTGCCTCAGTCGTTTTGCCAAACGCAAGGTAAGAAAGCCCGAGGTAGAGATGCGCCTGCGTTAACGCCTCAATGTCTTCGAATCCTCCAACGACCGCCAGACCGAGCAGTCGAATGGCACCGTCGAAGTCGCCCTGTTGGTAGCGCTCGATCCCCTCTTTCAGATATTCTTCGGGGTGCATGAGAGGTTGAGCGTAACTGAGGAAGGAGAAGCAGACGAGGAACAAGGCCAAAGTGATCAAGCCTCTGCTGGCAGAGTTGGGAAAGCAACCCTCGGATCGAGTCACCATCGGGGAGCTCAAGCGGACGATCGACATGAGATATCCTATCTCCTCCAATGTTCCGCGGGTCCCGCCCGAGCGTGGATCTGAGGTCTCCTGAATCATGGTTCCTGCGCCTTCCACTCGTCCATTTGTACGCCGAGCCGTGTCACCTTGCCAGGTTCGATCTCTATCCGCTTGGTGATCGGATGAAATCCAGGACGCTCGAAACGAACGGTATGTTGCCCCACCCTGATCCGATCGATGACCAGGGGGGTATCGCCCTTGGAAACGTCGTCGACGAACACGTGGGCGAACGGCAAAGCGTTCACTGCCAATTTGCCATAGGCTCGGGTGGGTTTTAACTTGCGGTAGAAGTCGGT
>RFHZ01000807.1 GCA_003696125.1 Nitrospinota bacterium | reverse complement strand
TCTCCCTCCACACCACATCTACGTGGACAGCCCCCTCTGCCGCCACCAGGAATGGGCATGATGCCGGGAATGGGCATGATGCGGGAGATGATGCGACGGATGCCTTCCCACATGCGACGCCATTTCTACGATCCTATCTTGCGCGGCAAGGCACAGGAGGCTTTTACAGGATTTGGGGAGGAGAAATTCTGGCTGGGCAAGAAGTACGGGGTGGCGGTGAGACGGGCCACCGTGCCGGGTGTCATTGTGATCACGGCTGATGCCGACTATATCCTGAACTTCCGCAAGGAGATCGGGGTTCAGCGTCTCATCGAGGATCTGAAAAGCCATCCCCTCATCACCGCCGTCTCCCTGCAAGATACCGATTACACCTACATCGCCCATACCGATGCCCGGCGAATCGGGACCAGAGAGGAGGATCCCTTCCTCCGGCAGAGCCTGGAGAGTAATACCGAACAGATGCGTCTCCTCACCCTGGGAGAAAAGCAGGTGTTGGAGGTCACCCGTCCCTTCTTCTTTCAGGGCAAGAAGATCGGACTCTTTCGCGTTGCCCTGGACAGCACGCATATCGAGCAGGGCTGGCGGCGCTCGGTGGCCTCGATCTTTACCTACAGCCTGATCCTCTTCCTCCTCTCTGTGGTGGGAGTGGTGGTCATTTCCCGCATCCAGGAACGGGACTGGCAACGGATGCAGCAACTGGAACGAGAACTGGAGCAGAATCGCAAGCTGGCCGCCCTGGGAAATCTGGCCGCCGGGGTGGCACACGAGATCAAAAATCCCCTCAACGCCATCTCCATGGGGATACAGCGCCTGCAACGCGAGTTCTTGCAGACCGGAGACCAGGCCCAGGAGGAGTTCCTGCAGCTCACCACCACCATCCGCAAAGAGATCCAGCGCCTCAACGGCATCGTCGAACAGACCTTGCAACTGGCCCGCCCCCTCCCCTTGCAGCGAGAACCGTTTGATCCGCAACCGGTGTTCCAGGAGATCGCCCTGCTGATGGAGGAAGAGGCCAGGACACGAGGGGTCACCTGGCGTGTAAACCTCCCCTCGACCCTCCCCGTGCTCAGAGGAGATCCCCGGCAACTGAAGCAGGCCTTGCTCAACATCATCCTCAACGCCTTCCAGGCCACCCCGGCCGGAGGAGAGGTGAGCTGGCAGGTGGAAAGCACGGGGAAGGCTCTCCGCCTGCGTATCACCGATACCGGAGAGGGGATGCCGCCAGAGGTAAGGGAAAAGATCTTTGATCCCTACTTCACCACCAAACAGCGGGGAGTGGGATTGGGACTCTCCATCGCCCACCACATCATCCAGGCGCATGCCGGGAGTATCACGGTGCACAGCCAGCCCGGTCAGGGAACAGCATTTCAGATCCTGCTGCCGTTACCCGAAGGGGGACAGATCCAGCCGGAGAAAGAGGAAAAGGGGTGATGAGCATGGAAGGGTTTCGGATTTTGGTCGTCGATGATGAGTCCTCACAGCGAGAGATCCTGCAGGGATTCCTGGAAAAGGCCGGGTGGGAAGTAGAGACGGCAGGCAGTGGTCCGGAAGCGCTCGACCTGCTCCGCCAGCGCTCCTTTGCCCTCTGCCTGATCGACTACCGTATGCCGGGGATGAGCGGGCTGGAGCTCCTGCAGCAGATCAGGCAACGCTATCCGGATGTCACCGTGGTCATCATCACCGCGTACGGGTCGATCGACTCTGCCGTGGAGGCGATGAAGCGGGGGGCATACGACTACCTGACCAAGCCGATCGATCTCGATGAACTCTCCCACCTGATCACCAAGATCGAAGAGCGACAGCAACTCCTCACCGAGGTCCGGACCCTGCGGGCCCAGTTGACCGAACGGTTCCGTTTCGACCAGATCATCGGCGAGAGCGGGAAGATGCAAGAAGTGCTCAGCCTGGTTGCCCGCATAGCCCCGAGTAATGCCACCGTCCTCATCCGGGGGGAGAGCGGGACGGGCAAGGAGTTGATTGCCAAAGCCATCCATTACAACAGTCCCCGCAAGGAGGGACCCTTTGTCAAGGTGAACATCGCCGCCCTGCCGGAGAATCTCCTGGAAAGCGAGCTCTTTGGTCATGAAAAAGGGGCCTTTACCGGGGCGGTAGAGCGACGTATCGGACGCTTCGAGGCGGCCAATCATGGTACCCTCTTCTTAGACGAGATCGGGGATCTCCCCCTTCCCCTGCAGGTCAAGCTCCTCCGCGTCCTGCAGGAACGAGAGTTTGAGCGGGTAGGGAGCAATCGTCCCATTAAGGTCGATATCCGCATCATTGCCGCCACCAACCAGGACCTGGAAGAGGCGATCCGGGAAAAGCGGTTTCGGGAAGACCTGTACTACCGTCTCAATGTGGTACCGATCGTCTTACCCCCGTTGCGGGAACGGCGAGAGGATATCCCGCCGCTGGTCGATTTTCTGCTGCGAAAGTGTGCAGAGCAGACCGGCAAAGGGGTAAAAGGAATCTCCCGGGAAGCCATGGACCTGCTCATCCGCTATGATTATCCCGGGAATGTGCGTGAATTGGAGAACATCATCGAGCGGGCCGTGCTCCTGGCCCGCCACGATGTTATCCTGGTAGAGGATCTGCCGCTCCACCTGCGCACCTCAGAGCCGGAGATAGAGCGCAGGCCCAGGTCAGAGAAGATGACGCTTCCCCAGGTGCTGGAAGCGCTGGAGAGGCAGATGATCCTGCGGGCCCTGGAACAGCACGATTACGTCCAGACCCGCGCCGCCGAAGAGCTGGGGATCAGCGAAAGGGTGTTACGCTATAAGCTGAAAAAGCATGGACTCACTGTTCGGTCTGCCGAAGGCGAACAACAGGGAGGAGAACGACCATGAGTACCCTCAAAGCCGAATACCGCACTCCATCCGGTCAGGTCATTCAGGTACGCCAGGGGGATTTGACCCAGGAGGAGACCGATGCCATCGTCAATGCGGCCAACTCGGAGCTGGCGCATGGGGGTGGTGTGGCCGGTGCCATCGTGCGGCGTGGAGGACAGAGCATTCAGGAGGAGAGCAATCGCTGGGTCCGGGAACACGGCTCGGTACCTACCGGACAGGTGGCGGTCACCGGGGCCGGCTCTCTCCCTGCCCGGTACGTGATCCACGCGGTAGGACCGGTCTGGCGAGATGGAAAGCACGATGAGGATGCCCTCCTCCGCTCGGCCGTGTGGAACAGCCTGCTCAAGGCGCATGAGTTGCAGCTTACCAGCATTGCCCTTCCGGCCATCAGCAGCGGGATCTTCGGTTTTCCCAAAGACCGCTGCGCCGCGATCCTGGTCAGGACCGCGCTCGACTTTTGCACCCAGTATCCGGACAGCCCTCTCCGCGAAATTCGCTTTACCAACATCGACTCCCTCACCGTCGATCTGCTGGTGAACGCCTTACAGGAGCAGCAAGAGGGGACAGGATAGGGCGAATCCCCAGAGGACGGTTAAACCAGCTTGCGGGGCAGGGCACGCATGGCTCCCCAAAAGACCACTCCGGCAAAGAGAAGGAGCATCCCGGTCTCGAATACCAGGTAACTCAGCCCGATCCCCTTGAGGAAGATCCCCTGCAGTATGGTGATGAAATAGCGGGCCGGGATGAGATAGGTGATGAGCTGGATCACCCGGGGCATATTTTCGATGGCATAGATGAAGCCGGAGAGGAGGAAGGAGGGGAGGAAAGAGGTCAGGATGCTCATCTGGTAGGCGAGCAGTTGGGAGCGGGTGAGGGCAGAGAGGAGGAGTCCCCAGCAGAGCGCACCGAAGAGGAAGAGGCAGGCCACAGAACCGAGAAAGAGGAGGCTGCCGCGCAGCGGTACCCGGAATACCAGTGTTCCCACACTCAAAGCGATCAGCATATCGATCAGTCCGATACCGAAATAGGGGACCATCTTGCCCAGGATGAGTTCGGCAGGCCGCAGAGGGGTGGAGAGGAGCTGTTCCATGGTCCCCATTTCCCATTCCCGGGCGATGGTTAAAGAGGTGAGCAGGGAGGCGATGATCATCATGATGATGGCGATCAGGCCGGGTACGATGTAGTTCCGTGAACGCAACTCGCTGTTATACCAGACCCGAATCCTCCCCTCTACCGGCGGGACCGGTTCCCCTCCCTGTCGCCGGTTCAGCATCTGCGTTCGCCACTCCAGGGCGTAGAGTTGCAACAGGGTGTTGACATAGCCGAGGGCGATGGAGGCGGTGTTGGAGTCACTTCCATCGAGCAGGAGCTGGACGGTAGCCTGTTGACCGGAAAAGAGATCACGTGCAAAGCCTCGTGGGATGACGATACCGATCAGGACCGTATTCTGGTCGATGGCCCGCTCGATCGTGGCATAGCGATCGGTGAAGGCCAGCACCTGGAAGTAGCGGGAGCCCTGCAGGCGGCGGATCAATTCCCGGCTTGCCGGTGTCTGATCCGCATCGTAGATCATGGTCGGAATCCGGTCCACATCGAGGGTAAGCGCATAGCTAAAGAGGATCAGCAAGAGGAAAGGGATGGCCAGCGCCATCAAGAGACTCCGGGGATCGCGCAGGATATGGAGCGTTTCCTTGCGGGCAATGGCTCTGGTCCGTCGCAGATTCATGGTTTATCCCTGGCCTTCTTCCAGGAGGATCTCTGCCTCCACCGGCATGTTCAACTTCAGCTCATGGTCGGGATTGGGGATATCGATCTTCACCCGATAGACCAGCTTAACCCGCTCCTCCGGGGTCTGGATCTGCTTGGGGGTAAATTCTGCTTCCGAAGCGATAAAGGAGACCCGTCCCCAGTAAACCTTGTCCGGGAAGGAATCGGTCCTCACCCTGACCTTTGCTCCCCACTTGACCCGTCCCAGATCTCGTTCATCGATATATCCCCGTAGCCAGGGATGGGCGATATCTCCTATCGTAACTACTGTGGCCCCGGCAGCGAGCACTTCTCCTACCTCAGCCACCTTGGCCAATACCACTCCATCCACCGGCGAGCGGGCAACGGTATCCCGCAGTTGACTCTCGACCAGGGCCAGCTCTGCCCGGGCCCGCTCCACTTCGGCCTGCCTGGTGGCTCGCTCCTGCCGTTTCATCTCCAGCTCAAGGCGGGCCGCTTCGAGGAGTCGCAGCGCAGCTTTGGCCTGTTTAACCTGGGCCCTGGCCGCCTCGATCGTCTCCTGGCGTGGCCCTTCCTTGACCAGGGCCAGCCGTTCTTCTGCCTGCTTCAACGCTGCCGCACTCGCCTCGTACCAGCTCTTCATCCGATCATGCTCGGCCACGGAGATGATCCCGCGACGGAACAACTCCTCTGCCCGTTTCCAGTCGCTCTGGGCTCGCTCGTACTCTGCCCGGGCCTGCTCTACCGCGGCCTGGGCTGCTTTGATCTCCTGGGTTCGCGATCCGGCCAGGAGGGCTCGCAGGTTTGCCTCTGCCTGGGCAATGGCGGCCCGTTGCTGCTCCAGTTGCCTGGCGAGTCTCTCTTCCCGGAACCGGATCTCTGTCTCTAGCTGCGTGAGTCGCGACTGCGCTACGGCCAGCGCGGCTTGTGCTCGATCCCGCTGCCGGAGGAGCTGTTCCTGGTCGAGACGCGCAACGATCATCCCCTTGGTCACCTCTGTCCCCTCCTCGACCGCCAGCTCGACCAGCTTTCCCGGAATCTTGAAGGCGA
>RFHZ01000806.1 GCA_003696125.1 Nitrospinota bacterium | reverse complement strand
TGGGAGCAGTAGGGGTGGCGGCAGCGACCCCAGAGTTTCTGGCCCGGCTGGCTACCCTGCTGGAGGATCCGAGGGAGGAGGTGCGGGCAGCGGCGACCTGGGCAGTGGGAGCAGTAGGGCCTGCGGCAGCCACCCCGGAGATCCTGGCCCGGCTGGCTACCCTGCTGCAAGACCCAGAGGGGGAGGTGCAGCGGGCGGCGGCGTGGGCAGTGAAAAATCTCCAGGCTCAGAGGGTGCAGATTTTTCGCCGACCGGACCGCCACTGAGAGGGGCGCACGCTCAAGGAATTGACCCGCTTACCCTGAGCTATTCCTTCCGTCCTCAACCCTACCTCGCTCCACGTGATCGGAAACCGGTGTGGAGTCTGTCAATAGTCCTCGCAATCTGGATCAACGGCATGATTTGGATGCCTCTTGGGTTTCGGCTCTGTACCAAAGCGGGCCCTCCCCAAGCTGGTTATGGAGGATTCTCCAGTGCCCGAAAAAATGGCCGCCTGATGCTTTCTATACACCTACAGATACAGACAAACGCTCCCTCCTCTCCTTGTCCTCCTACTGCAGTTCCTCCGGTTCGGCTGGTCAAGACTCATGTCCGTCCTCCAGCAACGGCACCGGGCACTTATCAAAACCCCACTACCGGCCGTTTTCGGGTCACGACTCGGCATATGCCTCCAGCACCGCTTCCATGCGCCAGACGACATCGGCCGTCCCCTTTTCTGTTGCCCCCTCACGATCCGCACATGGGACCCTGAAAAGCTTTCGTCTCGACAAACGCCCTGGGAAGAGAAGAAATGACGATCATGCCCTGGTCCGCGAAATCGACGAAGACGGCCTGGTGGTCCTGGCGGTGGCCAATGGCATGGGAGCGCATCCATATGACTGGTATGCATCAGAGCTCGCGTGCCGGGAGACGGTCCAGACCTTTGCCGCGACTCCAGGCCTCATCGACCAGCGACTGACCGCGGGAATTCAGCGGACCCATGCCAGCGTACGAGACCAGATCGGGCCTTCTGCCGGCATATTGTCCACACTATCGATCGCCGTGTGGGAGCGCATTGTTCTCTGCTCTTCCCTAGCGCCAATACCGAGAACATGGCGTTATGTGCCCAGACCCTTTCTCCCTATGACGCGGATGACTGCTTCGTGCTGGTCCTGGAGAACACCGGTAGGTAGACGCCAAGACGCACGAGGGCATCGAGCACATCCACCACATCTCTCAGCCGGCGCGGAATCCAGCGGGGCATCCAGTCGAGCCCCTGGAGAAAGGCCTGCGCGAATAGGACTTTCGCCATCGATCCTGGGGGTCTTGAGAGCCAATCGAAGAGGCATGGGTGTATGCTCTGCATTGCCTGTCTACCGACAAAGAGACCGTGCGATCTCTCACAGGATTTCCTTGGGCACTTTTCGATATTTGATAGCGAATTCGTATCATCCACTCTCAGGACGCACCGCCGAGGCCGATGATGGCAAGAGCTTTCGGTTGCTGGAGGACGCCAGGCGGCGCTGGTGGGATGTGGAAGCCCCTGCCCTACTAGAGGAGTAACGAGCGACGTAGGCTCTTGGAATGACCTGCGCATGGGCAGAGATGAGGCACTTGTGGGCAGGAGGAGCAGTCGTGAAAGCTTGTGGAGATCGCTGGAGCATACCTTGTATGTGCTTCACACACCGATCAGGAACGCACCCGCTGTTTGCGTAGTTGTCGTTCCAGGGCCTGAATGCGGCGTTCGTCGTGCGGGCAGTGGGTTGATATGCTGTCCAGGAGATCGTGGGGATTGACTAGAACCAGAATGCCAGCATCGTTGCACCAGGGACAGGCAGCGATACGCGTGCGACGTTGGACACAATCTTGTTCTGCGGCATAGGCACGGAGGGCTTCGTCCAGATAGGATTGAATACCGGCCAGGGTGCGGGGGTAGTAGCGGGTGTGGCGAATACGATCATAGCTGTACTGAATCCAAAAGCGTAACGCATCGAGAGAATGCTGCGCAAGCAGAGATTGCGCAAATGCAGTATGAAGTTGAGAAGTGTCGTTTTGCCTGAGTCCCAGGGACCATAAATACCGATGACCAGCCCCTCAGTAGGAGTCATTTTCCCAATGCTTTCTGCAAGATGTTTTGCAAATGGAGCATACCCCAGCCGATCTTCATTGGGATCGACTACAGGTTTATCGGATGACAAGAGATGGAAAGTGTGTGAGCCGTCCATAATGGCAAGGACCCATTCTTATGTGTCGTTATTATATAGCAGGGTCCACCCTAGAGAGGAGGAAAACTTCCCCACCACCCATTCCCTCTACCGATACGTCTGCTCGCCTCTGGTAAGAATTGCCGAGATGTCGATACGGCGTTCTTGAGGGGAAAGCATGAAGATAATGCGGTACCGGCCAACACGCTTGCGGTACCGCCCTTTCCATTTTTTGCCCTTCAACGGGAGCACATCACCTCGAAAGGGGTCTTTCTCTAGCTCATCAATGGCTCGAGCAATGCGGTGTTGGACATCTCGCGGCAGGCGCTGGAGCTGTTTTTCTGCTTCTCGAGAAAGTCTAGAGATCCATGTCATGTTTGATCTGCTGCCAGGGCTTTGCTGCTCCCCGGCGGAGTTGCTGCTCCCCTTTGCGGACTACGGTCTCCTCTTCTGGAGTCAGCACATCATCGGCATCGACCAGTTTCTTGGGCTTGATGACCACACTACCCTTTACCCGACGGATCTCTACAAAGTCTCCGACTTGCAGCCCCAGCTCTTCGCAGATCTCTTTGGGAATGACCACCTGCCGGCGCTGTCCTAATTTCCCAATGGGCATGGAAACCCTCCCTTCTCTTGTAATATACATACGCTATCTCATACTGTCAGATTATCAGATTGGAGGGAAAAGTCAAGGTACTGCTGATCTCTACTACTCTCGTGGTGGTCGGATGCTTTGCAGCCAGGCTTTTACTTTGGGCCAGAGACTCTCACGGTATCGGGGATGGCTGGCCTCGAGCATCTAGCGATGGCGTTGCTCTTCTTGCAAGAGATCCAAGAGACGAGCCTTTTCTTGGCGGGCGGATTCCAGTTCCTGTTGGAGGGTTTGGACCGGTTGAACGAGTACGGCACCATCTGGCTGTCTGGTGTTGTCTGGTGTCCGGGCGTGTGCGGTGTGTACGGCAGGTTGGACGTTGGGGGGGGTAGGGTAAAGCTGGCTCGCAGTAGCTCAGCAGTATTAATCTACCCATCAGGACCAACGCTGATACGTCCCTTTCTTCTGATGTAGTCATAGAGCGTGGATTCTGGACTTACCAATGGCTGGGCCTGGATGGTTTGGCCATCACTGCTCTCCCCTGTCTTGACGAGCAGAGAGGGGCTGTGCTCTGCTAGTGATACCAAGAGCCCTTTCCTCCCTGCCGATGGATAACGGGATGGTGATGCGTGTCGTTGTCCTCAGAGCGTTGGGCGTCTGAATCCCCGGCATTTGGGCAAGGCAAGCACTGCTCGTAGCCCAGACTTTTCCCTGCCTTGGGAGGACCCTCCTTTCCATAGCTGGTAGTCGAGATCATTGTACACAAGGGAAATGAGCGCCTTGATGTAGGAGAGATCGGTCGCGTAAAAAGCTTTCCGAAAGCGTTCCCGTGCCCGTTCTCGCCGTTTATGCGTACACCAGAGCAGTTGGGTATGGAGTTCGGTGAAAAGGAATCGGATGTATGCTATGCGCTCTTCTGCCTCGCTCATCTCTCCTCTCTCCTTCCTTTCCCCTTTTTGGGGTATGGTAAAAAAGGATCCGGGCGCCAGCAAGAAACAACGTCCTGGGGAAAAATACCAGGGCGTGCTGATCATAAGGTGCTATAGACTGGCGGTGGGAGGAGGATAAACTCCTGTCTCCTCCAGTACGGCCCCGTCCAGGCCCTGTTTTTCGGGGTGGACTTTCTGTCCGATACGCCTGGAGAGGAGGGTACTGATCTGTGGCCTTGATCACCTCGGGCGTATCGGTCATCCTCAACGGAGGAAGGGCACGGTGGTGACGATCCAGACCGAGGAGGTCTGCGTGACGCGCTGGGTCCTTACGTTGGCGGTGGAGACTCCGGCAAGGCCACGTAGCGGTAGAAGGTGGCCCGCGAAATCCGCAG
>RFHZ01000805.1 GCA_003696125.1 Nitrospinota bacterium | reverse complement strand
GTGAAAACCGCTCCTGCAATAAACCGGGCACAGAGGCACCGGATGTCTGGTAGGGGCGCAGCGCGCTGCGCCCCTACGCCGAATACGGAACACTTGACTGCAATAAACCAGGCACAAAGGGGTTAAAGACGCACCACGGAGGCACGGAGGGGGGAAAGAAAAAGAAGAGTAGGAGCGAATTCATTTGCGGTACCCCGATCCCGGGTTGATTGTGGTGAAAACCTGATGACGCATTGAGGTCAGGATGTAAAGATTGTCCTCGCCATCGAAAGAAAGGACTCGTGTATGCAAGGCTTTGATCCGATCATGCTGAAAATCCTCTGGGAACGGTTGATCTCCATCAGTGCAGAAATGGCGGCTACCCTGGTGCGGACCTCCTTTTCCACCATTGTGCGGGAGGCGAATGACTACGCCTGTGTCTTACTCGACGCACAGGGCAACTCCCTGGTGCAGGCGGAACACAGCATCCCCTCCTTCATCGGCACCATGCCGATCACGGCCAAGCACTTCCTCAAGAAATACCCGCCGGAAACCCTGGAACCGGGGGATAGCCTGATCACGAACGATCCCTGGCTGGCGACCGGACACCTGCCGGACATGAGCATTGCCACGCCGATCTTCTATCGGGGAAAGCTGGTGGCCCTGGCCGGCACCGTGGCTCATGTCCCGGATATCGGCGGGGTCTTTGGCCGGGGCCTTACCCGGGAGATCTACGAAGAGGGGTTGCGTATCCCGATTACCAAGCTCTTTCAGCGGGGAGAGCCGAATGAGACCCTCTTCGATCTGATCCGGGAAAATGTGCGGGTGCCGGAGCAGACCATCGGGGATATTCTGGGCATCGTGGCAGCAAACAAGCGGGGTGCGGAACGGCTGGTGGCACTCATGGAGGAAGAAGGACTGGAAGACCTGACACCGCTGGTGCGGGAGATCCATCTCCGCTCCGAGGAGGCGATGCGGAGTGCGATCAGGGCCATGCCGGATGGGGAGTACCACGGCGAGATTACCGTGGATGGATACGATTCACCCATTCATGTCCAGGCCAAGGTCACCATTCAGGGGGATGAGATCGAGATCGATTATACCGGCTCCTCCCCGCAGGTTCCCTGGGCCATCAACTCGGTGATGAACTACACCTTTGCCTATACGGCGTACATCATCAAATGCGTGACCGTCCCTACCCTTCCTAACAACGAGGGATGCTTCCGTCCCATCCGTGTCATTGCCCCACCGGGTAGCGTCATGAACGCCGTCCCACCTGCCCCCACCATTGCCCGCCAGGTGCTGGGGCATATCGCCCACGGTGCCCTCTTCAGCGCCCTGGCCCAGGCGGTCCCGGATCGGGTGATGGCGCATAGCGGTTCTGCTCCCCTGACCACGCACAGCTTTGCCGGTATCGGTCGCAACGGCCGGACCTTTGTCCAGATCGTCACCGCCAATGGCGGTACCGGGGCCTGCCCGCAAAAGGATGGGGAGAGTGCCAGCTTTCCCAGCAACCTCTCCAACACGCCGGTGGAGATGATGGAGGCAGATGCCCCGCTTTTGGTGGGAGAGAAGACCCTCATTCCCGAGTCGGCAGGGGCGGGACGATTCCGGGGGGGCTGGGGGCAGCGGATGTCGTTCCAGAATCTCTCCGAAGGACCGATCACCCATGGGCTCTTGCTGAATCGACTCAACTATCCGGCGCAGGGACTCCTGGGAGGAAAACCGGGAGCACCAAACCGGATCTGGCTAAACGATGCACCCCATCCCCAGCCACGGGGACGCTGGGTGATGCAGCCGGGTGACCGGGTCACGCTCGAGTATCCGGGAGGTGGAGGACTGCATGATCCCTTTACCCGTGATCCCCAGTTGGT
>RFHZ01000804.1 GCA_003696125.1 Nitrospinota bacterium | reverse complement strand
TCCGGGTGGTGAACATGAGCCACGGCTGCTACCAGCGGAGCACCCCCCTCCACCAGGTCATCCAGTGGCTCGAGCAGCAGGGTGTAATCATGGTCGCCTCGGTCGGCAACTACGACTGCACCATCCCGGCCAGTGAAGGGGGAGATAGTGAAGGCGGGGACAGTGAAGGCGGCGACAGTGAAGGCGGGGACAGTGAAGGCGGCGACAGCAGTTCCGGCTGCACCTGGCAGGTGAAATACCCGGCCCAGTACCCGGAGACGATTGCGGTGGGTGCCACCGATGAGACGGGGAATATCGCCTCGTACAGCGTGGAAGGCCTGGCCGTGGATGTGGTGGCTCCCGGGGGGAGCGGGGAGATGCCGGTCATCTCCACCAACCTGAACAGCGGTTATGGGCTGGCCAGCGGGACCAGCCAGGCCACGGCGCATGTGAGCGGGCTGGTCGCCCTCCTGCTGGATGCAAACCCGGATCTGACCCCGCAGGAGGTGCGGCAGATCCTGCAGGAGACGGCCATCGATCTGGGCGAGCCCTGGGAAGCGCAGGGAGCCGGGCTCGTCGATACCGAATGGGCGGTGGATGAGGCCAAACACTGATACAGTACCTAGGGACAAAGGGAGGAAGGAAGATGCAGAGGAAAAAAGGGAGACTCGAGGGAAAGCGCAGTAGCTTCTGGACTCTGCTCTCCCTCTTCCTGGTGTTGCTCTTCCTGCTGGGAGGACAAATGGCCTGGGCAGGGAACCTGCGGCGCATCGTCGTCTTCCAGGAAGGCACACCAGAGGAGGTGCAGGAGCAGATCATCGCCGCAAGCGGCAGCAGGCTCCTGGCCCATATCTCGCTTGTCGATGCCGTGGTGATCCGGCTCCCTCGCGGAGGGGAAGAGGCGGCTCTGGCCTCGCTCCAGAGCTCTCCGGAGGTTGTAGAGATCGAAACCGATGCTTCCATTGCCGCCCAGGCCCTGAGTGGAGGGATCCAGGGGAGTTTCATCACCCCGGTCGATCCAGCCGAGGTCGCAGCAGGGTACCCGTGGAATCTGGAGCAGATCGTTCTGAACCGGCTCTCGCCGGACGGGCATAAAGGGCAGGGTATCCACATCGGCATCCTGGACACAGGCGTTGACCTGAGCCATCCTGCCTTTGTGGAACCGACCAACTACCTCTACAATGCCCGGGCCGGAGAAGACCCACAGGACTGGGTAGATCGCAACGGGCATGGTACCCACATTGCTGGCATCATTGCCGCCAGTCTGCAAGACCCCTATTTCCGGGGTATTGCTCCCCGTGCCAAGCTACACGTGATCAAAGTGCTGGACGATGCCGGAGGAGGATACCTGTCTGATCTGATCCAGGGGTTAACCCGGCTCTTGAAATTTGCCCGTAACCATCCAGCAGAACGGATCGTGCTCAACATGAGCCTGGGGTTCTCTACCGACAGCTTCCTGCTTCACCGGGTCGTCAGGCTCCTCGATGCCGAGGGGGTGGTCATGGTCGCTGCGGCCGGCAATTACGATACGACTGGTGCCAGTGGGGAAGGCGCCGCCGGCGAAGGCGCCGCCGGCGAGGGCGCGGCCGGTGAGGGCGCAGCCGGTACCGGATGTGCCAGTGGAGAGGGTGCGGCCGGCGAAGGCGCGGCCGGCGAAGGCGCGGCCAGCGGTGGCGGCTGCACCGCGCTGGAGCAGGTCAAATATCCGGCCCGCTACCCGGAGACGATCGCCGTGGGTGCCACCGACATCTCTGCCCGCATCGCCCCGTACAGCATCCGGGGGGTAGAGGTCGATGTGGTGGCCCCTGGAGGAACCCATACCGACCCGATCTTCTCCACCGATCTCCTGGGGGGCTATGGATGGGGGAGCGGCACCAGCCAGGCTGCTGCGCATGTGAGCGGAGTGGTCGCCCTCATGCTCCAGGTGAATCCGGATCTGACCCCGCAGGAGGTGCGGCAGATCCTGCAGGAAACGGCCATCGATCTGGGCGAGCCCTGGGAAGCGCAGGGAGCCGGGCTCATTAACGCAGTGCGGGCGGTACGACAGGCCGGGCGCTGGTAAAGATAAACAGGGAAACAAAGGGAAAGAAGGAGGAAAGATCATGGGTAACACCATACATGCAGCAGGGAGGAGGAAGCGGTGGCAATCCTGCTGGCCGATCGTACTCGGCCTCCTGCTCCTCGTCTCTCTCCTGCCTGGCGGGACGAGCTGGGCAGAAAACGGGCGACGCATCGTCGTCTTCCAGCCAGGCACCCCGGAGACGGTGCAGGAGCAGGTGGTGGCAGAGAGTGGGAGCACCATCCTGCAGCAGCTTCCCCTGCTCAACGCCGTGGTGATCCAACTCCCCTCTGGACAGGAACAGGCAGCCCTTGCCCTGCTGCAGAGCCATCCAGAGGTCCAGGCGATCGAAACCGATCCCACCATTCAGGCCGAAGCGCTGTCCAACGGCATCCAGGGACTCATCACCCCGGTGGATGCGGCCCCGTTTGGGTACACCTGGAATCTGCTCCAGATCGGTTTTGATCAGGTCGACCCGGCCATACAGGGAGCAGGGGTCCAGGTCGCCATCCTCGATACCGGCATCGATGCCACCCATCCCGAGCTCAGTCCCCAGGTGGTGGGAGGCTACAATGCAAGGGCAGGAGGGATGGAAGGGGATTTTATGGATTATAACGGACACGGCACCCATGTGGCCGGTATCATCCACACCATCGCCCCCCAGGCCACCCTGTACGCGGTCCGCGTGCTCGACGAGGCCGGAGGGGGGTATCTCTCCGATCTGATCAACGGGTTGAGCTGGGTCTACCAGCAACCGGCCATCCGGGTGGTGAACATGAGTCTCGGCTTCTACCAGGGTTCGCCCCTGCTCCAGCAGATTGTCCAACTGTTGCAGCAGAAGGGTGTGGTCATGGTCACTTCGGTGGGGAACTACGACTGCGGTATCCCGGCCAGTGAAGGGGGGGACAGCATCGGAGCCACCAGCGAAGGTGGGGATAGTGAAGGCGGGGACAGCGAAGGCGGAGACGGTAGCGGTGGAGATGGTGCCGGACCGTCCTGTACCTGGCAGGTCAAGTACCCGGCCCGCTACCCGGAGACGATCGGGGTCGGGGCCACGGACAGCACCGCAAACATTACCACCTATAGTGTGGAGGGAGTAGAGGTCGATGTGGTGGCGCCGGGGGGAACGCGTGAAGTCCCGGTCCTCTCCACCTATCCGGGGGGCGGATATGGAGTGGGCAGCGGGACCAGCCAGGCGGCCGCCCATGTAAGCGGACTGGTCGCTCTCCTGCTCGGGGTTAACCCTTCCCTGACTCCCGACGATATCCGGATGGTGCTGCAGGACACGGCCCTCGATCTGGGAGTCACCGGCACCCTGCAGGGAGCCGGCCTCATCGATGCCGCTTTTGCCACCCAACTGGCTCCCCTGGTCTGTTTCGGGCAGTACGCGACGATGATGGGAACAGAAGGGGACGACATCCTGAGCGGAACCCCTGGTACCGATGTCATCGTCGGTCTTGGAGGAAACGATATCATCCAGGGCAAAGACGGCAACGATCTTCTCTGCGGGGGTGCAGGGGATGATAGCATCGAAGCCGGGTATGGAGACGATTTCCTCGACGGTGGTCCCGGGGATGATCTCCTGGATGGCCAGGGAGGGAACGATGTGCTCATTGCCGGTGCAGGAAACGATGCCCTGGATGGCGGCTATGGTAACGATGTGCTGGTCGGGGGAGAAGGAAACAACCTCCTCAGCGGGGGTGATGGCAGCGATATCCTGCAGGGAGGCCCCGATCAGGACATCATGCAAGGCGGCTATGGAGATGATCTCCTCGACGGCGGCGCAGGGGATGATTTCCTCGACGGCCAGGGGGGAAACGACATGCTGCAAGGCGGCACCGGATACGATGTGCTCAGCGGTGGATACGGAAACGATATCCTGGACGGGGGAGAAGGGAACGATCAGCTCTCCGGCCAGGGCGGCGACGATGTCATGGTGGGTGGCGCAGGAAACGACATGCTGGACGGTGGGTACGGGTATGACTTCCTTGATGGAGGAGAGGGAGTGGATCTGCTCAACGGCGGAGGGGGTATCGATACCTGTCTGAACGGGGAGAGTCTTTCCAAATGCGAACCCTAGTCCCCTCTCCCCCTCCCTTTTTGCCCGCTGGCATGCAAAAATTGCATGCCAGTTCAGGGCAGCGGCCAGGGGGGGAGAAAGCCCTGGCGGCAAACCGCCTGTAACAACAGGGTTTTTCAGAAAAAAATGAAGAAAATATAACATAGACCCTTTTTGGCACAAAAATAGCAAATATCGGGATCCGGTGAGAGAAAAGAGGCATGATAATGAGAAGAGAGGGAGGAAACTGGTGGAACCAGCACCAGCTCCAACAGCGAAAAGGGGATCGATGATGGTACCTGTTCACCTCTTTGCCTTGCTGCCGGTAAGAGAAGGAGCTCTCCCGTCCTGCCCCTGGACCTGGGAACGGATGGTGAAGAGGGGCAAGGCATGGATGAGGAGAGGGGAAGAGCTTGTAAAGCTCTGGTGGAGTAACCCCCTGCTCTTCTCACGCCTGGCCGTGTCCCCGCGAAGTCTCAAGACCAAATTCGCCTGGGTGATTGTGCTGGTGCAGATCTCCCTGATGCTCCTCACCACCGTGGTCATCGAAAAGCAGCAACGCCGCATGATCCTGGAGCAGTACCAGAAGCGGGCCTTCTCCCAGGCGACCAACCTGGCTGCCCTCAGCGAGGGGTATCTGCTCACCTACAACTTCGTTAAATTAGAGCAGACGGTAGAGAAGATCGCCTCCGAAGACGGAGTAGCTTACGCCATCGTCCACCTGCACGACGGGAAAGTGGCGGCCTACAGTGGGCATAGCGACTACCAGGGGAAAGTGCTCGAGGACCCGGTCAGCCAGCAGGCCATCAAGGCCGATCGGCCTCTCCTCCAGGAAATCGTCCTGCCAGGAGGGGAGAGAGGATACGATGTGGCCATCCCCTTCTTCATCCCGGGTGGGGCCCGCAAATGGGGGACCATACGGATCGGCTTTTCCCTGACCAGGGCAGTCGCTGAAATCCAAAAGATTCGTCAAAACCTGGTTCTTCTCGGACTGGTGGCCATCATCCTCGGCACCGGAGAAGCCATCTTCCTGGCCAGCCTGATCTCCAGACCGATTCGACAACTGGTAAACGGTGTCAATGCCGTGGCCCAGGGGGACTACGATCATCCCATCACCATCACCGCCCAGGACGAGGTCGGGTACCTCGCCCGGCGTTTCGAAGAGATGCGGGAGGCGTTGCGGCAGCATATCACCCATCTGGCCGAAGAGAAGCATCGGCTCGAGATGGCCAACAAGATGATCAAGGAGACGCAGGAGCAGCTGATCCAGAACGAGAAGCTGGCCGCGGTCGGAAAACTGGCCGCCAAGGTAGCGCACGAGGTCAATAATCCCCTGGCCATCATCAATACCTCCATGCACCTCATCCATAAAACCATGTCCGAGCAGGATCCGAACAAAGAGAACATCGCCATCATCGAGGAAGAGATCAAGCGGATTGCCCGCATCATCAGGCAACTGCTCGATTTTGCCCGCCCCTCTACCGAGATCCGGGCCTTGCGGATCAACGAAGAGATTCAGCACCTGATCCGTTTTGTCGAACGGGATCTGGCCGAGCATAAGGTGAAATGCCGGCTGGACCTGGCACCCAACCTGCCGGAGATTCGGGCCTCACGCGATCACCTGAAACAGGTCTTGCTCAACCTGATTAAGAATGCCAGGGAGGCGATGCCCCAAGGTGGAGTCCTCTCCCTCCAGACGGCCCAGGCGCCAGGGGGGGTAATCATCAAGGTAGGGGATACCGGCATCGGGATTCCGGCCGAGCACCTCCCCCACCTCTTTGAACCCTTCTTCTCCACCAAGAAAGATAGCGGGGAAGGGATGGGACTGGGGCTTCCCGTCTGCCGCAACATCATCAACAACTATGGGGGCACCATCGAGGTGGAAAGCCAGCCGGGTCAGGGAACGACCTTCTCTATCTTCTTACCCGAGTTTCACCCCCATATCGTAGGCAAAGGGATTCAGTGATAGATGACGAACAACAGAGAGGGTAGCACACATGACCGGGAAGATTCTGATCATCGAAGATGAAACCCGCCTCCGTACCATGCTGCAGCGCGTATTGCAGAGCGAAGGCCATACGGTGTTGACCGCTGCGGATGGGGAAGAAGGTATCCGCTGCCTGGAACAGGAATCTTTTGATCTGGTGATCACCGACATCATGATGGGTGCGGTGAGCGGTTTTGATGTGATGAACCACATCAGTACCCATACTCCAGAGACCCTGGT
>RFHZ01000086.1 GCA_003696125.1 Nitrospinota bacterium | reverse complement strand
CCCTACTTCTTCGTGTTAAAGCTCTCGATCATCTGGCTCAAGAAATTGGATTGACTCTGTACCTGGCTGAGATACGAATCCAGGGCCACAAACTGCCGGGTCAGGATTTCAAAACGGCGATCGAGCTGGGCCTTGCTGTTCTCGATCTGTTCTTCTAAGCGATCGAGCGACTGCAAGGAAGCCTCCTTTTCCGTGGCAATCAGGCCGTTGGACCCGGTGATGTCGCGGAGGCGGTCGTTGAGCAGGGTCCCGAGCCCGGTAATCCCATTCTCCTCATCTCCGGCAAAGAGGGTCATCACCTCATCGAGATTATTGGCCAGGGCATCGGCGACCTTCTCCTCATCGATGGTGATGGTCCCATCTCGATTGACCTCCATACCGAGGTCGTACAGGCTGGTTATCGTCCCCCCTGTCGGTATGCTGGTCCCGAGCAGGAGGGTCAGCTCCCCGCTCAATCCCCGGATCGAGGAGACGGTGGTCAGAAGGCCGAACTCCCCGGTCTCCTCGTCAAAAGAGCTGTTCGTCTTGATCTCCTGCACCGCATCGTTCAAGGACTCCACCAGCCCCACGATCTCCTCCTGGATGGAGGAGGTGTCGGCGGTCACCTGTATCGATACGGTACCCACATCGTGGAGATTGAGGGTAATCCCCTGCAGCACATCACTGATCCCGGTATTGCTCTGGCGTTCATAGGTGATGCCGTTTACTTTGATCTCGGCGTTGAGGGACGTTCCACTCCCCTGGACCTCGGTAAGGGGGAGATCGGCCAGGGGGGTCACGATCGAGATCCGGTTTTCCTCACCGGTAGCATCTGCGGTCAAAACCAGTCGAAACGGGTTACTGCTGCTGCCGTCATCGATCACCGTGGCGGTGACTCCTGGATTGTTCGGGTCGTCGTTGATCAGCTCGGCCAGTTGATTCAGGGTGGTCCCGTTCGCTACAGAGAGGCTGATGGTGTCTCCGGTGCCGAGTTTATATTCGAAGACCGTATCCGAGGAGATCAGGGCAGCATCGGCATCGGCCACGCCAGAGGACTGGAAAGAGCTGCGGCTGGCCAGGCGAATCACCTCTACCGTGGTGGAGGTGGTGGTCGTTCCGGTAGCCACGCTGGCGGTCAGCACATTCTCGTTGCTGACCGAGACGTTCCGCTCCAGGAAATTGGAGGGGAGGGAGAGATTCAGGGCATGGGTCTTTACGGAGAGCAGTTTGGAGTTGACCGTATCAAACTCCTCCAGTTGCGCTTCGATATCCGCCTTCTTCTCTTCCAGGCGGGTAATCGGAGCCTCTTCTGCTTCCCGCAGTTGATCGAGAATACCCTGCAAATCGAGGCTGGAGCCGATACCGAGACTGCTGATACTCCCCAGGGCCATGATGAAACTCCTGTCTTTTGGACTGCAAATGGTATCTCACCACGGGACCACGGAGAAAACCGGCTGTGTCCTCCGTGGCTCCATGGTTTTACTTTAAAAGGCCCCGAAAGTTCGGGGCCTTTCGGTCACGGTCTACTCCTTCCCCTGATGAGAGCCAGAGGCTACTGGAGCAAGGAGAGGACCAACTGCGCCGACGCGTTCGACTGGGCCAGGGCAAAGGTTCCTGCCTGTGCCAGCACCTGCAACCTGGAGAAGTTGGCCGCCTCTGCCGCGAAATCGACATCGCGGATGTTCGACTCGGCGGCCGAGACGTTGGTCTGGGTCACCGACAGGTTGGCCACGGTCGAGGTCAACTGATTCTGCACCGAACCGAGGGAGCTGCGGACGTTGCCGAGGTCTTTGAGTGCCGCATCGGCAATATCGATGGCCAACTGCGCTCCCTCTGCACTCAGGACGTTCAGGTCAGACAGCCGGCTGATGGCGGTATCGCTCAGCCCCACGGTCCCGGCGTTGGCCGTATTGATACCGATGACGCTATTGGCGGCCAGGATGCTGTCCTCCTTGATGGTCATGTCAGAGGAGAGGGTGACATCCGCATCCAGGTAGAGGTCGTCGGTGAGCACATCCCCGGCATGCACCTGTACCTCGGTCGATGCCGTCCCGCTATTTCCAGTGTTCAGGGTCATGTCCTGCGTGATCACGGTACCGGCCTTGAGCAGGGTGTTGTTCGCTCCAGCAGTATACTTGAGCACTGAGCCGGCCGTCAGGGTCATGTCAGAATCGAGCGTCGTCTTGGCAGCCAGGGTGACCTTGGCTCCAACGGTCGAACCCTCGGCCAGGACAGAGCCCGATTCGAGCAGCGAGCCGGCCTTGAGCTGGGTGGTCTGGTAGGTAGTGATGGAGCCGGCATCAGAGGAGATATCTCCACCGTAGACATAGGTGTTGGAGCCCAGGACACTCCCCGCCATCAGGTGAGAACCACCCTGGATGGTGGAGCCCGCCTTGAGGGTCATGTCGCTGGAGAGGATGGCATCAGACCTTTGGGTGATTTGATTCCCTTTCCCAGCAGTTGCGCTTGTCACCTTAAAGCCAGAGAGGAGGATCGATCCGGCCGCAATGCTGTTCTGGCCAGCACCTGTAGCCGCTTCCAGTTCGTCATCCAGGTCTTCGGAGATGACCTGGTCACCGCTCAGGGTGATTCTCATGCCATCGGTGAACTTGTCTCCCCGCTTCAGCACCCCACCCGTATGCACCAGGGTCGGTCCTGTCCAGGTGGTTCCGATGACACTGGTATCCAGTCTCAAGACGGTTCCACTCTTTAGCAGGCTTCCCGCCTTGATCTCCGTAAACTCTGCGCTATTACCGGTGATGGCCGTGGTGACATAGATGTCACTGGTGGTAGTCACGTTTCCGGTTATGGTAGTCGTATTGGCACTGTTGTCGTAGGTGTAGCCGATGGTGAAGTCGGCTCCCAACTGCGTCCCTTCGGTCAGAATGCTCCCGGCCGCGACCTTGGAGTTATCGCTGCTGGTGGAGCTGTACTTCAGGGTCATGTCTGCAGTCAGGGTGAGCTCAGAATCGAGGGTCACCGCCGAGGTCAGGGTATCACCCACGTTGTAGGTGGTGCTCCCCACGGTAAACTGCGTGGTCACCACGGTCCCTTTTCCGAGCACCGTCCCTTCATTGAGCACGCTCCCCTTGGCCACCAGCATGTCCTGGGACAGGGCAGTGGTCGTATTATTGGTCTTTTCCGCGCTCGCATCCACCACCCCGGCTACAAGTACACTGCCGCTCAGGGTTGTCCCCTTGGCGATCTTCGAGCCGAAGTAGAGGGTGGAGCCAGCCTTGATCTCCGTATCCAGTTGCGTGGAGGAGACGGTCGATTCCACCCGGGCATCACCGCCGAGCACGGTACCGGCGGCCAGCCTGGAACCGGCTACAATCGTCGATCCGGCGGCCAGCACGGAATCTTCGACCGTGGTGACATCGCCGCTGATGGTGATATCCGCTCCGGTAGCCCCGGCGCCGATGCCGCTGATCTGGAACTGGGTCACCCCGCTCTGCACCAGCTTGATGTACCCGATGGTGGACATCTGTCCGGCCGTGCTCCCCAGCACATCAGAGACATCACCGGTCACCTTGATGGCCCGGCCATCTACCGAGGTCAGGACCAGTTTCCCATCAGCCGTGGTGCTGGCCTCTACCCCGGTCTCCGCCTTCTTGGCGTTGATGCCGTTGACCAGGGAGTTATCGGCATCGTTGGCCTGAACGGTGATGGCACCGATGGTCACCCCGTTGATGGCAAAGTCGCTCCCGGTCGATCCGGCCTGAATGGCCACAGACGAGGTTGACTGGACCACGGCTGTGGCTTTGATCCCGGTGGTCGAGCTGTACCGGTTGATCTCATCGGCCAGCGCACCCATGCCGTTCTCTGCCTTGTTGTTGTACTGGATATCGATCATGTTCAGGGTCAGTTGCTCACCCGTGATCGAGCTGG
>RFHZ01000803.1 GCA_003696125.1 Nitrospinota bacterium | reverse complement strand
TCACCACCATCGGTGACCTGGCCCGGCTCCCCCTGGCAACACTGGAACAGCATTTTGGGAAGATGGGACGCCTCTTCTATCACCTGGCACGGGGAGAGGATGAGCGACCGGTTTCCCCTCACCGGGAGAGGAAATCGATCAGCCGGGAGGTGACGTTTCCGGTGGATCAGGGGGAGATCCAGGTGATCAAACGGGCCCTCTGGAAACAGGCTCAGGAGATCGAAACGCGCCTGCGGCGGCAGAGGTGGGAGGCGTACACGGTCACACTGAAGGTGCGCTATGCGGATTTCTCCCAGATCACCCGCAGCCATACCGGCACCGTTCCCCTGCAGCGACGTGCCGATATCTACCGGGAAGCGGTGGCCCTGCTGCGGAAGACGGCGGTACCGACTCGCAAGGTACGCCTGATCGGCATCGGTGTCTCCCATTTCTGCCCGGAAGATGCCCCGCGACAGCTATTGCTCTTCTCACCCCTGCTGGCAGAGCAGGGCTGAGGAAGGGAAAAAGAGAGGAGGAGAAGGGTGGAAGAATTGACCCATTTTGATCAGGAAGGGAAGGTACGGATGGTGGATGTCAGCGACAAGCCGGTCACCCAGCGTGAAGCGGTGGCGCGGGGGAGCATCTCCATGCAGGCGCAGACCTTGCAAAAGATCCAGCAGATGGAGATGGCCAAAGGGGATGTGCTCGGGGTGGCCAAGCTGGCCGGAATCATGGCGGCCAAAAGGACCTGGGAGCTGATCCCCCTCTGCCATCCCCTGCCCATCGGGGTGGTGGAACTCTCTTTTTCCCCACGCCCGGAGCAGAACCGTATCGACATCGAAAGCCGGGTGCAGGTGGCGGGAAAGACCGGGGTGGAGATGGAGGCGCTCACCGCCGTTGCGGTGGCGGCCCTGACCATCTACGATATGTGCAAGGCGGTGGATCGCACCATGTGTATCGGGGATATCCGCCTGGTGAAGAAGAGCGGAGGGAGAAGCGGAACCTTTCTCCGGCCAGGAGAAGAAGGATGAAAAAACCGACCACGGTCTTCGTCTGCCAGACCTGTGGCTATGAGACCCCTCGCTGGCTGGGTCGCTGCCCGGAATGCCAGGAGTGGAGTAGCCTGGTGGAAGAACGACGCGAGCGGCACCCCCGGAGCAGCCATCCCCGGGAAGAGAGGGCACAGCCGCTACCCATTACCCGGGTCACCAGCGGGGCAGAGGAACGCATCCCCACCCACCTGACCGAGCTGGACCGGGTCCTGGGCGGGGGGATTGTGCCCGGATCGGTGGTGTTGCTCGGAGGGGATCCCGGGATCGGCAAATCGACCCTCCTGCTGCAGGCCTCGGCCGGTATCAGCGCCCAGGGGAGAGCTGTCCTCTATATCTCCGGGGAGGAGTCGGCGCGGCAGACCCGGATGCGGGCGGAGCGGCTGGGGGTGCTGGAAGAGAACCTCTTTATCCTCCCGGAGACCTCGCTGGAAGAGATCCTGCACCAGATCAAAACCCTGGGGCCCGGGGTGGTGGTGATCGATTCGGTGCAGACCATCTATACGGAACAGATCCAGTCTGCAGCCGGCAGTGTGAGCCAGGTGCGGGAGGTGGCTGCCCAGCTCATCGCCCTGGCCAAGCGGACAGGGATTTCTATCTTTCTCGTCGGTCATGTGACCAAAGAAGGGCTGCTGGCCGGACCCCGGGTGCTAGAGCACATGGTCGATTGTGTCCTCTATTTCGAAGGGGAGCGCGGGCACGCCTTCCGCATCCTGCGTGGGGTCAAAAACCGGTTCGGCTCGGTGAACGAGATCGGGGTCTTTACCATGGGGGAGCGGGGACTGGAGGAGGTGAGCAATCCCTCCTATTTCTTCCTCTCCGAGAGGCAGGGCCACACCTCGGGTTCGGTGGTGGTGGCTACCATGGAGGGGACCAGGCCGATCCTGGTCGAGGTGCAGGCCCTGGTCTCTCCCTCCAGCTTTGGCCTGCCCCGCCGCATGGCTACCGGTATCGATGGAAACCGCCTGGCCTTGCTGGTCGCCATTCTGGAAAAGCGGATCGGGTTACACCTGCAGGGAGAGGACATCTATCTGAACGTGGCCGGGGGACTGCGTATCGTGGAGCCTGCCGCCGACCTGGGGGTGGCGGTCGCCATCGCCTCCAGCTTTAAGAACGTGGCCATCGATCCCCATACGATCTTTATCGGTGAGGTCGGCCTGGGAGGAGAGGTGCGGGGGGTGCCGCAGACCGAGTTCCGGCTCCGGGAGGCAGAAAAGCTCGGTTTCCGGCAGGCCGTTATCCCCACTGCGCTGCGGGAGGTGAAGAGCCCGGGAGGGTTGAGCATCACGGCGGTTAAATCGCTGGACGAAGCCTTTGCCCTGCTCTTCTAAGGAGTCTAAGGGGTTTGGGCGCAGCGAAATCCGATGGAGATATAGGCGTTATCCGGCGGATTGGCGTTGCGATTGGTGGAGCGGGTCAGGAGCGGGGCAAAGATCCAGGACCCTCCCCGCAGTCCCCGCAGGGTCCCGGTCGGTGGGCCGGTGGGGTTGTCTGAGGGGCTGGACAGATAATAGGTGCTCTCGTACCAGTCGGCGACCCACTCCCAGACGTTTCCCGCCATATCGTATACCCCCTCCACCGTTTTCCCTTTTTCAAAGCTTCCCACCGGTGCCGTGTACCTGTACCCATCCGCATCCCCCTCTACGTTGGCATATCCTTCTTTATAGCTGTTCCCCCACGGCCACAGGTACCCATCAGGACCCCGGGCCGCCCGCTCCCATTCCGCTTCGGTAGGGAGGCGCTTCCCGCGCCACCGGCAGTAATCACGGGCGTCGTACCAGGTGACGCCGACGACCGGGGCGGTGGGAAGGGCGAAACGCTTGTCTTTCCAGTAACGGGGGGCTGCATGGCCTGTTGCCTGCATGAAGGCCTTGTACTGGGCATTGGTGACTTCGTATTTATCGATGTAAAAGGCGTTGAGCCTCACCCGGTGGGGGGGACGTTCATCCTGCTCCCCATCCGCACTCCCCATCAGGAACACACCGGCCGGAATGAGGACCATGTCGGGTGGAGGGGGAGGAGGTGTCCTCTTGCCCTCCATCCCCGGCGTGGATGAAGAAGGGGAAGAGGGGGAGGGGGCCTGAGGTGGAGGAGAGGGAAGGCGGCGGACCAGAGAACCGATGACCCATGCCTTCCTGCCGTCCGGGAGCCGGATCTGGTACCAGCCCCTGCGACTGGTCAGGATAGGAAAGCGGTCCCCTCGCCTTACCTGTCCCAGAATACGGTAACGGGTACCCGGACCGGAGCGGAGGTTGAGGCGACGAGCCGTGACCTCGAGTTCAGCCGCTCGAAGCCCGGAAGTCAGTAAACAAAGCAATCCTACCATCCAGAGGAGTATGCGCGTCTCCAGCCTACCCATTTTTCGTCGTTTCGAGAGGGATAGAATGGTTTCCATCCCTCTGTTTCAGATCCGTACCTTCTCCTTCTCGCTCGCGATTACTCTAACACCAGGATCTGTCCACCGATGTGAGGGGGGTGCAGATGGCAGATAAAAGGATGCACCCCAGCCTTA
>RFHZ01000085.1 GCA_003696125.1 Nitrospinota bacterium | reverse complement strand
TAGAGGACATAATCGTCCAGGGGGGGATAACCCCTGGCATAGAGCTGGCGGAAGTAAGTGGTACTGTTTGCGTACTGCTGGAGTGAGAAATGGGTGTACCCGAGCAGGAAGAGGAGACGTCTCTCCTCCTTCTCGGGGAGGTGATCAACCTGCCGGTATGCTTCCTGGAGCCTCTGCAGGCGCTCTGCCGGGGATAGGGTGGGTAAGGAGGAGAGGAGAGAAGAGAAAGGGATGTGGGCAGGAGCGGGTGAGGAGAAGAAGGTTACCAGGAGAAAAGCAAGGCAGAGGATTCGTCTTTCGCCTTTAAGCCTAGAGCGGCCACCAAGCATCCTATCCCTCTACCAGTCCTAAGAGACGGGCGATATTTCCTCCCAAGACTTTGGCCTGATCTGCCTGAGTAAAATCCTGGAGTAAGACCCGATACTTCGCCAACTCGACCTGCATCAGGAAAAAGGGGGTATCACTGCCAAAGCAGAGACGTTCGGGTCCCAAGTGGTGAAGGGCTCGCAAGATGGCTGTAGCAGGGATCGCACTGCCGACGAGGGTGATGTTGGCATGTTGCGTTGCCACCTCTACGGCGGAGCGATCAAGAGGGGGGAAGGCTGCTCCCCCCATATGCACCATGAGGAACTGGATCTCCGGGAAGGCGGCTGCGATGCGTCCCAGGCGATAGGGATGGGTGTTTTCGTACGCATCGGCTCCGATATGGAAGGCCAGGGGTTTCCCGTACCGGGCTGCTTCTTCGATGAAAGGCAGACTGATCTCTGGATCGTCGATCACATAGTCATCCTGTGCCCCGTTGAACTTGAGGCCATAAAAACCGTATTCTTCAAAGCATTGCTTGATCGTATCCCGGGTGACAGATTTCCCCAGGCGGGGATTGGCCCAGCCAAACCCGAATAACCGATCAGGGTATTTTTGCGTCGCTTCATATACCGCCCGGTTTTCTGGGGCAATATCGCGTGTATAGGGAGGCTTGAGCCAGACCAGCGCCTTATCTACTCTGGCCTGCTCCATCTGGACGATCAACTCATCCGCCGTGATGGCCAGCGCATCAAATCTGGTCGAGGAGATGTGGCAGTCGGCATCGATGATCATGGGTGAGCCCCCCTCCTTCCCTTTTTCATGGGCATAAGAGATTGTTCTGGGAGGGAGTACCTACCCCCTCCCAGAAAACCAGAGCAGGAGTTCATTGGATGCTATCGGTGATGAAATTCGACTTTTGCGAATCCGCTCCCCCAGGTCCACGCTGCACCACGGCCTGGGTAGAGACTTCGACTCCTGGTGGAGCACTTGCCGGTACCGTCTCTGTCAGTGTTGCCGTCCCAGATTCATCAGCCGGCACACTGCCCAGAATCTGTATGGGGAGAAGGAGATCGAGACAGAGGCCGCCGAGTTGGGGAACGCAGGGACCACTCCCGGTTCCTTTCAGGCTCATCAGGAAGTGGACCGTCTCCCCAGGCTGTGCACCGGTGACCTGTAGCTGGACATCCTGGCCCCGCACCAGCGATCCCTGCGTCAACACCAGACCACCCGGGCCACAGGAAGGGAAGCGGAAGGAAGCGATGCGTGTCCGCCAGCCTATTCCCGAGAGACCACCGGTCTGGGCGTAGTACTCCTGCGTATACCAGAAGGTGCAATCATCGGTAGGATCTATCATCATCGCGCTGTAATCACCCCACCGGTCTGCACCGGTCTGGGAGCCGCCTCCACTCATGATGGTAACTTCCCCTTGGGGCAGCGTTCCTGGAGGATCACCCGGCTCGCGCCCGGCATAGCGGATGGAGGGGAAAAGGGAGCTACTCGACACGCTATACCCGAGGGCGATGTTTCCATCTTTATCCATGGCGATGCTTCCCATCCAGCGATGATGCTCATCCGGGGCATAGGTCCCCTGCTGGAAGATGGTCCAGCCGCTCCCGCTGTTCCGCAGCTCGTACCAGCGGATGCCGGCATGGTCGTTACCGGTATTGACGGTGTGGTTGGTCACCATGGCCCAATGATCACCGAAGTCACGGAATTGCAGGCGATGCATCAGGCGATCAGAGAGGGCATCGAGCCGTTGTCTGGTACCGCGTTGGGGAATGCACTCGCGGTCGAAGTTACACAGATCGCTGTCAAAAGGCGCGGTACTCAGGGTGGTGTTAGGCATACCGTTCAGACCAAAAGTGGAATTGTTCGGGTTGGCGAAGTCGGCGTGAAATTCCCAGATGTTGAGCTGGTCCGGGTTATCATTCATGGCTACAAAGAAGTTCGGGGTCCCTGTCGGAGGGGGAGGGCCATCCAGATCGGCAGGGAGCAGACCACCGAAGCCGGGATTGACCGGTTCCAGGTCGAAATATATCACCAGGGCCGGCAGGCCAGCCAGCATCTTGTCCCGTTCCAGAACGGCCACCCCGGCACCGGCAAAGCCAAAGGCGCCAAGCATTTGACAGAAGGGAGGGGGGATGAGGCATTCAAACTGATTTACCGACATGTAATACCC
>RFHZ01000802.1 GCA_003696125.1 Nitrospinota bacterium | reverse complement strand
GTATAGTATTATCAGAGGTGACCTCATCCTCGGCCACGGAGAATCCCTGTTTCTTAACTTCGGTCAAAACCTTATGATACGCGTACCGCTGATTCAGTTCACGCAGAAACCTGGCTTGCGCGATACCGGTTCGCGTTTCAACCCCCCACCAGTCAGCCACAATTTCATAGACCCCCTGCGGGGTCTTGCGCAGTCCAATATTGTAGGGCGTTCCCGTTTCCACCACCAGATCCACCTCTTCGGAGAGCCCCCGCCATCCTCTCACCCGGACCTTCCCTTCGCGATAGGTATAGCCGAGATCCTCTAACGCCAGCTTTAAACACTCGACATCGGTAATCTTGGTATTGATCTTGGTAAAATGGGACATGGTATCACCTTCCTTACACGCTAGACGCTCCGATCGCGTTCCACCCTTACACCGTGCTCATATCTCGAGCTTCCTGGGTCCAACGGTCCGCCGGGAAATGACCTTCAGGGACGCTGGCCTGGCTCGGGCATGAGCCCATTCTCTTAACGCGTTAATCTCCTCTTCCATGGTACGGGAGAGGGGAATCATGTCGGTAATGTTGGCCAGGAGATCCTCCGTGGTCAACTCCCTCTGGGCGTCAAAGGCATCATAGAGGGCAGAGATGATCACCTGCTCGATCTCCGATCCGCTAAACTCTTCGGTGGAAGCAGCCAGCAGATCCAGATCAAAATCCTCCGGATTCCTCTTCCGTTTTTGCAGGTGGATACGGAAGATCTCTCGCCGTTCTTCTACGGTGGGGAGATCAACGAAGAAGATTTCGTCAAACCGTCCTTTGCGGAGCAGTTCTGGGGGGAGCAGGTCGATGTTATTGGCTGTGGCCACCACAAAGACCGGGCTGGTCTTTTCCTGCAGCCAGGTGACGAAGGTCCCGAACACGCGTGCCGTGGTTCCCGCATCCGAGTAAGTAGAACTCTGCGTCCCGGCAAACCCCTTCTCCAGTTCATCGAGCCAGAGGACGGCCGGTGCAATCGCCTCTGCGGTCTTGATCGCCTTGCGGATATTCTCTTCTGAGGAGCCGACAATGCCGGCAAAGATCTTTCCCACATCGAGACGCAGCAGGGGAAGCTTCCAGAGCGAACCGATCGCCTTGGCCGTGAGCGATTTTCCACACCCCGGGACCCCGATCAGGAGGATCCCTTTGGGCTGGGGAAGCCCAAACTCCCGTGCCCGCTTGGTAAAGGAGAGGGTCCGCTTGCGTAACCACTTCTTCAGCTCGTCCAGTCCTCCCACATCGCTGAACTTCTCCGTTGCATGGTAGAACTCCAGCACCCCTGATTTGCGGATGATCTGCTCCTTTTCTGCCAGGATCACATCGAGATCAAAGCGCCCCTTTTGCACAATCGATTTGGCAAAGACGTTCTCCGCCTCGCTGGTGGTCAGCCCTAAGGCCGCCTCTATCACCCGTTCCCTGTGGGTGGGATCCGATTCCTCGATCCGCACCCGTTCCGGTACCGAGTGCAGAATCGCTTCGATGATCGGATCGAGTTCCTCCACGCCGGGGAGTCCATAATCGACGACGGTGATCTCCTTTTCCAGTTCAGGGGGGATCTTCAGGAGGGGAGAGAGGATGATCAACGTCTTGGAGCTCGATTTGAGATAGTGACTGAGATCGCGCAGGCGTCTGATTACGGTAGGGTCCTGCATATAGGCGTGGAAATCGCGCAGCACAAAGATGGCCTCTTCCGTTGAGTCGAGGACGTATTCCAGGGCGCGGAGCGGGTCACGCAGGTCTCGCGTGCGGGAAGTCAACCGGGGGTCTCCGATGCGCTCCCCCTTAAACTCGAGCATCCCCTCGGTCACCGACCAGCAGATCAGGCGTTTCCCCCGCTCTTTGGCCATATCATGCAGGGCCTTCTCCACCCGCCCCTCTTCCCAGGATACGACATAGAGTAGAGGATAGCGTGCCCGGATGAGATACTCGATTTCTTTATCCGACTGCATACGCCCTCCCTCCAGGGTCCTCACCGCTACTTTGCATTCAAGAGGGGTTCCGGGTTGATGATGATCCCGCCGGCACCATCCCGGGGGACCACCACCAGTTTGACGTCATTGGCCAGCTTGTGGATCCACATGTACTCCAGCAGCTTGGGATTCTTCTCGATACTCCGGTTGATGGTTTCAAAGGCGGCTGCCTCTCCCTGGGCCTCTTTGATCCGGGCTTCGGCGCGCTTCTGCGCCTGCTGGACCTCAAACTCCAACTGTTCGACCTTCTGGGCGGCCATCATCTTGTTTTCCAGGGCCTTTTCAAACTCTGGGGTAAAGACCACATCTCGCAGGAGCACCTCTTCGCAGATGAGCCCATCTTTGGCGAACATCCCGCGCAACCGATCAAAGATCTGCTGCTGGATGATGGCCCGTCGTTTGCTGTACACATCGAGGATCCCGTACTCGGAGACGACCATGCGGGCAATGTTCCGGATCTGCGGTCGCACCACCTTTTCGGCATAGTCTGGACCGATGTTCCGATGCAGCTCCGGCAGGCGGGCCGGATCCGGTTTGTAGCGTACCGTCAGGTCGAGTCCGACCTTGAGACCGTCGGCGGTCGGCGCCCACAGGGTATCGCTCTCCCCTTCCTGGGCGCGCTGGACCATGGTATAGGTCTGCGTACGGATATCGTAGGGTGTGACCTGCTGGACCAGGGGCCACACTAGGTGCAATCCCTCACCTAACGGCTCGGGGAGCACTCCCCGAAAGACATCGAAGACCACCCCTCGATAGCCGGGTTTAATCACCACCACACTGAGCAGGGGAAGAAGGAGGAAGACGACAAGGAGGAGGGCAAATACGAGACGTCCTGCCGAGAACCAGCGAAAGATGTCGCGGAGGGGTACCGACTGTTCTCGATCACCATGACTCGTGGCCCAGGGGACAACGCGTTGAGAAAAAAACCAATAGATGAGGGAGATAAGGATAAAAAGGAATATGAACCACACTATCGTGCCCATTGTTCTCTCTATGCACTGGTGGAACAGACACCTTCTGGCACAGAGTAACGCTCTCTTTGCCTGCTGTTCCTATTATTTTCTGTCATGCGTTGCCTCTACTCTTCTCACCTCCCTCTCTCATTCTAGGATACCTTTCCCTCCCTGTCAATATTTTACTCTTTCTGTCGCCTCATCGACCAGAGGAGGGCCTCAGGTTGTTGAGGAGTATGCCGGCAGATATCTCTCCCCTCAGCCTTCAGCGATGCTGGAGCACAAAGGCGGTGATCTCATCGGCAACCGCCTGCATCATCACCTTTACCAATCCTTCGACCGTCCGGTAATAATCGGGGACCTTTTTCCGCCGTTGAAAACGTGCCACCTCGGTACCGGTTCGGGTATCGATAAAGCGGGTGGTAAAGGTGATCGCCCCTTTGCCTGGCCCTAAGCCGACCCAGAAGCGAAAGGTACGATAGGAAGTAGACAACTCTTCGATCTCGCAAAGGATACGCAGATCTTCGGTATCAGGGGCTGGTTCGACCGACTGGAAAAGGGAGAGAGCGGCCAGTTTTTCGGCGGTGATTTGGCTGAAGCGGGCCAGTTCGTCCGGTGTAATCCGGCTCTGCCCGTACGGCTCGGTCGTTTTATCCTGGAAGGTAACAGCCAGCCGCTGGTACTCGGCCAGATGTAACCCGGGCTTTACCTGTTGTTGGGCATAGGTGGCACACCCGATGAGCAGCAGGAGGAGGAAGAAGAAGAAACAGCGACCCCCTCTCCTGGCCCCAGGTCTCCTTGGCTCTCTTTCCCCTCTCCTCATCCGCCCTGCCTTCCCCTCATCCTTTGCCGACTGGCTGATCAGATATCCTCCGGCTTTTCGGGTCCGAGAGAGAGCAGCTGTCCACCACTCACCTGCTGCGCCGTGACGTTACGCTGCTGGCCAAATTCCAGGTAGAGATGGATCAGCGTATAGCACCGGTTCCCCATCACCTCTTTATGCAGCGTGTACCAGGGACCAGTCTCCCCCGGTTCACGATATTCACTCTGCAGATCGGTCCGGGGATCGATGCGCACAGGGATACGCTCATGGCAGCGTGCACACTCGATGACCGCCCACAAGACCCCATCCCCACCGGTCTGGGCCGAACCGAAGAGTCGACGCCAAAGCGTGTGCAACCACCCCATCACCCTCTCCCTCCCTGCCTGGTGATCACAACCCCTCTCTCTCATTATAGAAGAATTTTTCTACTTTGCAATCCCCTTCAGCTCATCACCGTGCCGCCGCAGATGTTGATGGTCTGGCCGTTGATGTAATCCGCATCATCAGAGGCCAGGAACACGGCGACTCTGGCCACATCAGCCGGGGTCCCTTCCCGTCCCAGCGGAACCTGCTGGACACGGCGCTTGCGTGGTTCCCCAGGGGGGAGATTCTGGAACTGTGCCAGGCGGGAGTCGAGGAAATCCCACATGGTGGTGCTGATGATCCCGGGAGCCAGGGCATTTACCGTAATCCCATGAGGAGCCAGGGCCAGGGCCATCGACTTGGTCAGGGAGGAAACGGCGGCTTTGCTGGCGTTATATGCCGACATATAGGCATTGCCTATGCGGCTGGCAATAGAGGAGGTATTGATGATCTTCCCCTTCCCCTGCTTGATCATCTGCCTGGCCACCGCCTGTCCACAGAGGAAGACCCCTTTGGCATTGACCGCCATGGTCCGGTCCCATTCCTCCTCGGAAAGATCGAGAAAGGGGGTGGCCTGGATGATGCCGGCGTTGTTGAAGAAGATATCGATGCGACCAAAGTGCTCCACGACCTGCTGTACCATCCGCTCCACCTCGGCCTTGTTGGTCACGTCTCCCGGCACGGCCAGGGAGCGACGCCCCATCGCCTCGATCTCTTTGGCCACGGCAGCAGCCCAGGCAGCCTCGATATCGTTTACCGCCACATCCGCTCCCTCTCGCGCCACACTGAGCGCGATCTCCCGTCCAATACCCCGTCCACCACCGGTAATGAAGACCACTCTGTTCTCTAAACGCATATCTCCTCCTTTACTACGTCTCTTCAACCATGAATGAGTAACGAGTAATGAGTAATGAGTAACGAGTGATGAGTAATGAGTAACGAGTAGGGGTGCAGCGCGCTGCGCCCCTACCAGACGTCTGGTGACCTGTGTGTCTCTGTCCCTTCATTTCACCGCCCCGGCCGTGAGCCCGGCCACATAGTAATCGAGGAAGAAGACGTAGATGATCACGATGGGAAGCGCACCGGTAAAGGCGCCGGCCATGATTGCTCCCCAGTTGAAGACATCGCCCCGGATCAGCTCGGCCGCCGTCCCTACCGTGACCGTCTTGGAAGGACTGGACGAGATAAAGGTCAGGGCATAGATAAACTCATTCCAGGAGAGGGTGAAGGAGAAGAGGAGCACGCAGATCAGCCCGGGGATACTGACCGGTAGCACGATGCGGAAGAGGGTCCCTAAGCGACTACACCCATCGACCATGGCACACTCCTCGATCTCACGAGGCACGGTACGGAAGTAACCGATAAGGAGCCAGGTAGAAAAAGGGATGAGAAAGGTGGGATAGGTCACGATCAGGGCCCAGATCGAATCGGCAAGTCCCAGGAAATTCACCACCCGCGTCAGGGGAAGGAAGAGGAGGGTGGGAGGGACCAGGTAGGTGATGAAGATGGTGGTGCCGAAAGTGGCCGCCCCTTTGAAGGGGATCCGGGCCAGGCTATAAGCGGCCAGGATGCTGATCGGCAGGGCAATAGCCGTCGCCGTGACCGACACAACCACGCTGTTTTTCAGCCAGATGAAGAAATTCGTCTTCGTATATACGTAGAGGAAGTGTTGGAAGGTGACCCCTTCCCTGATCAGGAAGGGGACCGCATCCAGGTTGTAGAGCTCCTTGTTCTTCTTCAGGGCGGTAATAAACATGAAATAGACCGGGAACAGGGCGAAAAAGAGGAAAGGGACGACACCGATATGGTCTTTGACAAAGTGTCGAAACCTTCCACCACGTCTCACCGCCATGATCGTTTACTCCTTTCGGATATAACGGAGTTGGAAGAACACCACGATCACCAGAATCGGGAACATGAAGAGAGAAACCGCAGCCCCCTTCCCGATCTGGAGCGATTCAAAGGCATAGGCGTTGGTCAGGGTGGCGAACAGATGGGTACTGTTCATCGGTCCACCCCGGGTCAGCACATAGACGATATTGAAATCGGCAAAGGTGAAGATGGTGGAGAAGAGGAGAACCACGGCCAGCACCGGCTTCAAAAGGGGCAGGGTGATGTGGAAAAACTGGGCCCAGACCCCGGCTCCATCCACCTCGGCCGCTTCATAGTACTCGGGAGAGATGGAGATAAGACCGGCCAGCAGGGTGATGGCAAAGAAGGGGAGTCCCACCCAGGTATTGACGACGATGACCGAGGCCATGGCCAGCCCTGGATGCCCGAGCCAGTTGATCTCCAGCGGCATCAGGTTAAACCGATCCATCAGATCAAAGATCTGGTCTTCGCTGAAACCGAAATAGCGGAGAAACTGGAGCCTTATGAACCAGTTCAGGGTCCAGGTGAGCACACTGTACAAGGAGTCGTACATCCAGAGCCAGGCCAGGGCGCTGAGGGCGGAGGGGATGACCCAGGGGAGCAGGATACAGGCCCGGATGAGCCGCTTGAATTTCCACACCCGCTTCAAGAGCAGGGCCAGCAACAGGCCGGCCACCGCCTTAAGGGTAACCGCACTGATGGTATAGACAAAGGAGTTACGCACCGTACGCAGGAAGATCTCGTCCTGGAAGAGCCGCTGAAAGTTGCGCAGGCCGACAAAGGTCGATTCCCCTCCTAAGACCACCTCGCTCATGCTGTAATAGATGGCCATGAAGAAGGGATAGGCCACGAGGAGAGCCAGCCAGAGAAAAGCCGGAACGATCAACAGATAGCCCAGGGTCTGGTCTCTCTGGTGATACCCTCTCCCCCCTTTGGTCGTTGCCATCTCTCCTATCCCTCTTCTCGCTTCTCCGGTTTAGATCTTGGTCTCCTTGACAATCCTCTCCGTCCGTTTGGCCGCCCAGTCTATGGCATCCTTCGGTTTGGCGCCATGGATCACCTTGGCAATCATGTCGGGGAGGATGTACTCGCTGTTAAAGGCAGCCACGTATGCCGTCGGCTTCCCTGGCCAGCCCTGGGAACGGATAAACGGTCCCTCCTTGGGCAGGAGGCGGAGGGCCGGGTCCCCTTTTGTCCAGACCGGGTGGTTGATAAAGGCCTCAAAGGGACTCATGCAGAAGCCCTGCGCCGCGGCCAGCCAGGAGGGGTACTTCTCCTCGGAGAAGAAGTAGGTGAGGAACTCCTTGGCCAGTTCCTTGTTTTTGGCAAACTTCCAGATCCCCAGACAGTGATTGAAGGTGCTGTTGTAGTGTCCGGCCGGCCCACTCAAAGAGGGGTAATGGCGCAAATCTTTGGCCACCGGCATCTTATCCCGGTTGGCCACAAACCAGATGCTGATCGGGTTGATGGTCCAGCTCCCCTTGCCGGAGAGGATGAAGCGGTTGTTCCCGGCATCGTCCCAGGTCAACACCTCTGAGGTCATCGCCTCCTTGTAGAGACGGACGGCAAAGTCGAGAAACGCTTCGGTCTCTGGACTCTTGAGGGCCACCGTCTTGCTATCCGCTTCGAACACCTTCCCGCCAAAGCACCAGAGGACCGCCCACCAGCTCGCGTTGGCGTCGGTGGCATGGCTGATGGCCATGCCGATCGGATGACCACGGCGTTTCAGCTTCTTCCCGGCCTGGAGCAGTTCTTCCCAGGTGGTAGGGATGGAGAGCTTGGCCGCATCCCAGTGGCGCTGGTTGACGTTTTGGGGGAAGGAGAGCCAGTACCAGGGCGCGGCGATCCAGGTGCCATCCTGGTAAAAGGTCTCCTTGGGACCCTGGAAGTACTTGAATTTGGCATCCAGCGGCTCCAGGATGTCGTTCAACGGCTCCAGATTGCGCTTATGCAGCGACGGATAGGCTTCCCACATGTCCACGATATCGTGTCCCTCCTGGGCAGCGGCTTCGGCCGCCAGCTTGGGAGGGATCTGCACCACCTGGATCGTATCGAACCGGGTCTCTACTCCCGCCTCCTTGCCGAACTCCTGCATGATCTCGCGGAAGCGCTCATCCCCAGGGGGGACGAAGAGGCTGAGCGCCAGGGCGGTCAGGGTACGTTTCTGGGCATAAGCCGGAGCCTGACCGGTAGCCAGCCAGCTCCATCCTGCGGCCAGGCCGGCAGCAGCCCGGGCCGAGGTGTGCAGAAACTGCCGTCGGGTGATGGCCGGTAGGTGTAATCTCTGCTTGTCCATCCTGTCCTCCTTTCTCTGGTTAAAGGATACCCCTCTCCTTTGCTTCTTGCTACGGCTGGGAGAGGCCAGACGCGGCCAGCTCCTGCAGGATGGCACGCATCGCCTCCAGTTCGGCCCCAAACCGG
>RFHZ01000801.1 GCA_003696125.1 Nitrospinota bacterium | reverse complement strand
GTCATCCTTCTCTCCCTTTCTCTGTTACCAATACTCCACCGATACCTGCATTCTATCCCCCTTTTCCCAGGGATGCAACAGAAAAACAGCGCTTCTTGCCCTCTCTTCGCACCGGGATGCACGTCCTCTCCAGGCCGGACTGGACCAATCTGGTTTCCTTTGCGCATCCAGAGCGGCCACCCCTGTGCTGCCGACAGGTGAGGCTTTTTTTGCCAGCGATCTGGGAGGAGTACCCGCGGTACTGTAGCGTCCCAGATTTGGTCTTGATCCTCAAGCGGTGAAGAGGTTCCTGCAGGATCTCAAGAGAGCAAAAAGCATTTCCCATTTGCGGAATGTGAAGGCACGCGTATCCTGAGTCCGGCAGAGTTTGCGCGGGTCATTGCAGAGCGAATGGACCGGTGATCAGGAGGGAAAGTTAAAAACCTCGACAGGCCTTGCCGAATATGGTATAAGGATAACCAAACCAGGCAGGTTGGAACGTAAAGCGAGAGGAAGAGAATTTCCTCTGGCTACCGATAGGGAAAGGAGTCGTATATGGGTACTCCGCATCTCCCCGATCCTTTACTCAACATGGCCGGCTTTGTCCCTACCTCGCTGGTCAATGGCCCGGGCCGGAGAGCGGTAGTCTGGGTCCAGGGGTGTCCCATTCACTGCCCGGGCTGTTTTAACCCGGCAGAACAGGAGTTTGTCATCAAAGAACTGGTGCCGGTCTCCCGGCTGGCCGAGCGTATCCTCCAGATTGCCGACCTGGATGGGGTAACCTTTTCTGGAGGGGAGCCGTTCTACCAGGCCGGAGCCCTGGCCCTCCTGGCCGAGCGCGTAAAACCGGCCGGCCTCTCCATCATGTGCTACACCGGGTATTGTATCGAAGAGATTCGCCGATCCGGGAGGGCAGACTGGCTGCATCTCCTCTCCTTAGTCGATCTCCTGGTCGATGGACCGTTCCGTGCAGAGCTGCAAGGGAGCTTCCGCTGGAGAGGGTCGCAGAATCAACGCTTGCATTTCCTGACTCCCCGCCTCCGGCCGTATCAGGAGCAGGAAGATGAGAAAACCACCCTGGAAATCCAGATCGATGCAAATGGAGAGGTTTGCCTCTCCGGTTTTCCGACCCCTCGCCTCCAAAAAGGCTTGCTCCGCTCTCTGGGCCAGGCCTAGGAGAAGGGGCACAGGTTTTCCATTGACGATCCCCTTCAGAAGCGCTACTCTATCAGACAGGGAGATCTTATGACCGATCGATGCATGCAGAAAGGAGGTGAGCGCTAACGCCCGCCGGGCGGGTAAAAACTCTAGCGCACAGGATATGGAGAAGAAGATCACCATCAATCGCCGTACACGTAACGTCATCTTTCCCAAACTGGAAAAGGATGCGGTGATGGCTGCAGCTAAGGGTCGGATTCGACACGACTACCGGCAGAACATCTATCTGGCCGGTGGTGATCTGGAAGAGCTGGCCCAGTTTCTTCGAGAGGCCGGTTACGAAGTGGAGCTGGTGGGGAAAGCGCTCAAATAAGCTGCAGCCGCTATCCATCTTCCCAGCGGGAGGAGGGGCGAACGGTCGCTCTCCTCCTCCCCTATCCTTTCCCCTTATCCTTCCCGACCGCTGGGTACCTTGTCCTCGAGTTTGTATTCCCGCAACACCTCCTGGATTTGCCGCCAGGTTTCTGGATCGATAACGATGCCCTGGGCCCGGCGTTTCTCTTCCTGGCGTGCTTCGTACTCTCCGGGCACCAGCACCTCAGCAAACCCTGGTGCCGGCGGGGTCGATTTGAGATAGGTGATCAGTTGCTCTACTTCGTCTAAGAAGGTCTCCTTGGGGAGAAAGGTTTCGATATCTATCGCCACGATAAAGGTGCCGTTATTCAGCCGTTCTCGGGTAAGGGCAGCGGTGCCGGCACGGGCGATGATCCCGGAGAAGACTTCCACCATAACGGCCAGGCTGTACCCTTTATGGCCCTGCGCTCCCCCCAGGGGGAGAAGCGCTCCCCCCTCATAAAAATCCTCTGGATTGGTGGTCGGGTTGCCATGCTTATCCACAATCCATCCCTCACCGGTCGGTTTCTGCTGGTTTTTGGCCACGCGAATCTTTCCCGCAGCCACCGCCGAAGTGGCCATATCGAGCAAGAGCGGCCATCCTCGCCGGGTAGGGGCGGCCATGGCAATCGGATTGGTGGGAAGACGGGCTTCTCGTCCCCCGAAAGGAACGACCCGCTTTCCTGCCCCCCCGGTGTTACAGGTGAGCATACTCGCCATACCCGCTTCGGCCAGCATTGCCGGATAGGTTCCCACGCGTCCGATGTGGTTGAGATTGTAAACCCCTACGGCACTCACCCCGTTCTGCCGGGCTTTTTCCAGGGCCAGTCTGGTCGCCCGGGTGGCGGCCACATGCCCCAGGGTGTGATGGCCATCCAGCAGCGCCGTACTGGCCGTCTCCTGTACCACCTCTACCGGGGCACCGGGAACAATCTCCCCCCGCTTGATCCGGCCGACATAGTTGGGGATATGGATGACGCCGTGCGAGTCATGACCGACCAGATTCGCTTTGACCATGACCTCTGCAATCACGTCGGCCTCGGCCGGGGGAAAGCCGGTGGCTTGAAATACTTCCCGGGCGATAACGCGTAACTCTTCGGCATGAAAGATTGGCATACGTTCCTCCTTTGTCGAATAGGGTCGAGGGAACTACACGGTTAGATCTTGGCCACGGACAGGTCTCTTGCATGACAGAGTCGTGGATATCTCCTTTGTAGCAAAGTTTGCGTCGAGATGCAACCCGGGAAACGTCGCGTCCCTGAAGAAGAGGAGCCGGCAGGCCTCTTATATACCGGCATTCTCAGCCTGATCCCTGTGGAGCGGCCTCGGAGAAAGAAGATGCCGTTTTCCCCTTGCGAAATTTGGAAAATTATGCTAATTTCAGGCATCTCTAGTCTATTCCTGACGCGTTGCCTGGCACAGGATTCTCCTCAAGAGCCGGCCACGAGATGCCGATGAGAGGAAGGGATCTTCGTGCCCCTCATTCAGCAGAACATCGTGTGGAAGGAGAGGGAAAATGCAAGAGGGGAAAAAGATCTGGATGGATGGCACACTCGTTGACTGGAGTGAGGCCAAAGTGCACGTGTTAACCCATACCCTCCACTACGGGTTGGGCATCTTTGAAGGGATCCGGTGTTATAAGACGGTCCGCGGCCCGGCGATCTTTCGCCTGCAGGAGCATATCGATCGCCTGTTCGATGGAGTAAAGATCATCGGATTCCAGCTCCCCTACTCCAAGGAAGACATCATCAACGCGATCAAAGAGACGATCAAGGCTAACGAGCTGGAGGAGTGTTACATCCGACCCCTGGTTTACCTGGGGTACGGGCAGATGGGACTGAATCCCCTGGGACTCCCGATTCGAGTAGCCATTGCCACCTGGCCCTGGGGAGCTTATCTGGGCGAAGAGGGTCTGCAAAAGGGGATCCGCGTCAAGATCTCTTCCTTCACCCGCCATCATGTGAATATCAGTATGACCAAAGCCAAGGTCGTGGGGAATTATGCCAATTCCCAGCTCGCCAAAGTAGAGGCGGTAACAAACGGCTATGACGAAGCACTCATGCTCGATCCCAGCGGATACATCGCCGAGGGGAGTGGGGAAAACATCTTCATGGTACGGCACGGCATCCTGCATACTCCACCCCTCACCTCCATCCTGGAAGGGATCACCCGGGCTTCGGTCCTCGATATCGCCCGCGTGGAGAGCATTCCGGTCAAAGAGACCATCTTTTCTCGCGACGAACTCTATATCGCTGATGAGGTCTTTTT
>RFHZ01000800.1 GCA_003696125.1 Nitrospinota bacterium | reverse complement strand
CTCGATGCCTCCCCGGGCTGCGTATGCGGCTACCGAAGCACCGGCATTACCCGAGGAGTCCTCGACCACCTGCTCGATGCCGTGCTCCTTGACCTTGCTGAGCATCACCGTGCTGCCCCGGTCCTTGAACGATCCGGTGGGACAGAGGAAATCGAGCTTAAAGAGGATCTCCTCTCCCTGCCAGGAAAGGGGGAGCAGGGGGGTCATCCCCTCTCCCAGGGTGATGATGTGGGTATCCTCCTGGACCGGCAGTGCCTCCCGGTAACGCCAGAGGGTAGCTGGCCGTTTCCGGATCTCTGGGCGGGGAAAACGGGGGGTAAAACCGGCCAGACGCAGTACCCCTCCACAGGCACATCGCCAGATTCTTGTATCCTCTGCATATTCACGCTTACAGTGCTGGCAGCTCAGGTAGGGCATTGCTCCTCTCCTACTCCCCCAGATAGGCTTTCTTGACGTCCACATTCTCCAGCAGCGTTTTGCCAGGGCCGTCCAGGATAATCCGACCGGTTTCCAAGACATAACCGTAATCGGCGATACTCAAGGCAGCGCGGGCATTCTGCTCGATGAGCAGGATGGTCGTCCCCTCCTCGTGGATGCGTCGGATGATCTGGAAGATCTCCTTGACCAGGAGCGGGGCGAGACCGAGGGAGGGTTCGTCCATCATGAGCAGCTTGGGTCGAGACATAAGGGCCCTGCCTACGGCCAGCATCTGCTGTTCACCTCCCGAAAGGGTGCCGGCTTTCTGGAATTTCCGCTCTCGCAGGCGGGGGAAGAGGGAGAAGATCCATTCTATATCGTGTTGAATTTCGCTCTCGTCCTTACGGGTATAGGCTCCCATGCGCAGGTTATCGAGGACACTCAGATTGACAAAGATCTTGCGTCCCTCCGGTACCATCACGATCCCCTGTTGCACGATCTCGTGGGTAGGGAGATCGAGTAGCCTTTGTCCTGCAAACCGAATCGATCCGGCCTTGGGTCTGACCAGACCGACGATGGCCCGCAGGGTGGTACTTTTCCCCGCCCCGTTGGCCCCGATCAGGGTGACGATCTTCCCCTGTGGTACGTGGAAGGAGATCCCTTTGAGGGCATGGATCCCTCCGTAGAAGACGTGTAAATTCTCAACGGTCAGCACTCTCCTCTTCTCCCAGATAGGCTTCGATGACACGAGGATCCCGCTGGATCTCTTTGGGGGTGCCTTCGGCGATGATGACCCCATGGTCCAGTACCGTAATCCGTTCGCAAATCCCCATCACCACCCGCATGTCGTGTTCGATCAGGAGGACCGTAACGTGAAATTCCTGTCGGATGCGTTGAAGGAAATCCATCAGTTCGCTCGTCTCCTGGGGATTCATCCCGGCGGCCGGCTCATCGAGCAGCAGCAGTTGAGGCTGCGTGGCCAGGGCACGGGCAATTTCCAGTTTGCGCTGCTGTCCATAAGGGAGGGCACCGGCCGATTCCTCGGCCAGGTGGGCCAGACCGACCGCCTGCAGCAGCGTCATCGCTAGAGAGCGCATCTCGGCTTCCTCTCGCCGGGAGCGAGGAGTGAAGAGGAGCGATTCCCAGAAGAAGGATCTGATATGGGCATGGCAGGCGACCAGCACGTTTTCGATCACCTTCAGGTCGGTAAAGAGCCGGATGTTCTGGAAGGTGCGGGCAATGCCCAGGGCAGTGATGTTGTGTGGCTTTTCCCCGGTGATTTCCTTGCCTTGAAAAAAGATCCTCCCGGCCGTAGGGGTGAGCTCTCCGGTAATCAGGTTAAAGACCGTGGTTTTCCCGGCTCCGTTAGGACCGATCAGGCCGACCAGCTCCCCTTGTTGCAGGGTGAGGGAGAAGTCGTTGAGGGCGACCAGTCCCCCAAACTCCATGGTCAGGTGTTCGGTAGAGAAGAAGGATTTTGCAGGATGCTCTGTCATGGGCAGCACTCTCTATCGTCCGAAAAGTCTATTCCTGGCCTTTGCCATTCCCCGGAACAATCCATCCCAGGTGAATTCGTTTCGTCCCATGATCCCATGCGGGGCAAAGAGCATCACCACCAGCAGGATCAGGGCGAAGACCACCATGCGCATGCCCGGGATACCCGGGATATGGATGAAGCCGAAGTTCATCGGTTCCTCTACTACCCGCAGGATCTCGAAGCCCCAGGCAAAGGCGACCGCGGCAATGACCGAACCGGTGATGCTCCCCAGGCCGCCGATGACGATGATGATGAGGAGGTTGAAGGTCAGGAAAAAGGTGAAGAGGACCGGGGAGATGGTGGTAATCAGATGAGCCAGCAAGCCTCCCCCTACCCCCTCAAAGAAACCACAGAGCACAAAGGCGAGCATCTTGGTGCGGAAGGCATTGATCCCCATGGCCTTGGCCGCCAGTTCATCCTCTCGTACCGCCTTCATGGCCCGTCCATAGCTGCTGTTCACGATGCGCATGATGCAGAAGAGGACAAAGATGGCCCATCCCCAGGACCACCAGAGGTTGGTATAGGTGGCGATCCCCTTTAATCCGAGCGCCCCGTTGGTCAGGCTGATGGCATTGTTGGCCAGGACCCGCACGATCTCGCCAAAGCCCAGGGTGACGATGGCCAGGTAGTCTCCATGCACCCGGAAGACCGGAAACCCCATGAGAAAGGCGAGAAACGCCGTCACGGTCCCGGCGATGAGGAGAGAGGGGAAAAAGGGGATGGAGATGGAGTTCAAAGGCCAGATG
>RFHZ01000799.1 GCA_003696125.1 Nitrospinota bacterium | reverse complement strand
CCTTGTACATGACGCCGACCACTTTACGGGTCCCCTCCAGCAGGGCATGCTCCTCTTCCTGGAGGTCGAGCAGGTCGAAGACGAGCACGGCCCCGTCTGGAAAGGGGGTGCCGGCCTGCAGGGCCTGGAGCGCTTTGGCGTTGGCATAGATGTGGTGGATACCGCCAAAGGCGTCATAGAGGGGATGGCCCTGTTGGATGACCATGGATTTCACATGCGTCCAGAAACGATAGCCGTCCGGGTATTCGACACGTGACTCTTCTGTTGCTACTGATAGCATAGGGTAAGCGCAAAGCATGGTCAAGCTCAAAGCGAGGAGGGTGGGGATCAGGTATCTTCGCATCTTCGTTTCTCCTTTCTTTGCTGACAGGTTTCATCGGTTTTGGATCATTATAGTTAGGAATCCTAAATAAGTCAAGCCAAAAAACCCCGGCTGCAGATAGAGTCGTCTAGATGGTGGAAAAGGCAGCCAGACAGGAAGGGCAGATCCCGTGCGTGATCCGGGGAGGATGGGGATCGGCAAAGAGATCGAGTCGCCGGATCGCCTCCTCCACCTCGATCCATTCGGTAGGGGAGATTTTCACCTTCTTGCACCAGCTACACAGGGTCAGCAGGGTGGGCGAGCGCTCCTGCTTCGCCTCAAAGAGGGGAAGCGGGGGCCGCACCTCCTCCCGGAGCAGCCAGCTCGTGAACTGGACCTCCCCAGGGGCACAGAGAGCTATCTCCATCTCCATGAAACGGCGCCGATCAGGAGAGTCACAACGAAACGGGATCCACCGCCTCTGGCCGGTGGACCGCACCTGAGAGAGGAGGAGGGTGTAGAGATGCTGCGTCTCTTCCCCGGCGATGAAACACCACAGGGGTTGCCCTAAGACCGCCTCCCGCGTCAGGTGAGAGGCATCGTTCTGCTGGGCAAAGGCCAGCCAGGCCTCATTGACAAAGATGATGCGGTCCTCGGCATCAATGCGGTGTATGAAAGGGGAAGGGGCGAGAACCTTTTTCATCCTGCTATCCATCCTGGTGTTGTCATGGTCTGATCGCATCGTCCAGAGAGGAACAAAGAATCTACCCGCACCACCAATATACCAGAAGGGGGACAGAAGGTCAAAGGTGAAGACTGTTGGTCAGCCTCCCACGAGATGGCGACAGGCCCTTTAGGGCAAAAACCTTTTGAAATCGCGGCCGGTTGCCGGTATCATATAGCTGATTTGACGCCTGTGCCTGCAATGCCTGGAGAGGTCTTGAAGAGGCCAGGGCCGATCGCTGTCTGGCAGGCGTAGAGATCCAAGGACCCGGACTTTTGGGCTGCATCCACTGCAAGGGATGATCCGCCCGTGATGGAAAGGAGGGAAAGAGGATGGAAAGCGAGAAGAAACAGGAGAGTTTAGAGGAGAGACATGCATGAAAAGAGGCGGGCTTACCGGTGTTTTTTTGCTCTGTGCCCTGTTTATCCCCTGGATTGTGCAGGCGCAAGTCCCCCCCGGAGAGCAGACCTCTCCTCCTGCCACTGCTTCTGAGCTACGCATAGCTTTCCTGCGGGTAAGCATCTGGCCTGAGTACGACGACCCACGGGTGCTTATCATGCTGCGGGGAACCTTTACCCCGGATTCTCCCCTTCCGGCAACGGTACGCTTTACCGTGCCCGAGGACATCGAGGTCATCGGTGCCGGCATGGTCTCAGAGCAGGGAGAACTCTTGCTCCACCCGCACCAGGTGGAACAGGAGGGGGAGAAAAACCGGCTCCGCTTCCTCTTGCCCCGCTCCGAATTTTTTGTGGAATACTATTACGCCCCCTTTGAGGGTACCGTGGAGCGGAAGTTTACCTT
>RFHZ01000798.1 GCA_003696125.1 Nitrospinota bacterium | reverse complement strand
GGTGATCACCGACATCATGATGGGTGCCGTGAGCGGTTTTGATGTGATGAACCACATCAGTACCCATACTCCAGAGACCCTGGTCATCGTCATCACCGGCTATGCCTCCACCGAATCGGCCATAGAGGCCATCCGGCGTGGTGCTTACGACTACATTGCCAAGCCTTTTGATGTGGAGATGCTGGAGGCATCGGTAAAAAGGGCGCTGGAGAAGATTCAGTTGCAGCGAGAGGTCAGGCGGTACACGGCAGAACTGGAAGAGCGGGCCCAGGCCCTGGCCCGTTCCGAGCAGGCCTTGCGCCGGCAGACCAGGATCTTACAGGAGAGCATGGGAGATGGCCTGGTCATCGTCGATGCCCAGGGCAGGATCTCCTTTTGCAATCCGGCCGCAGAGCGGTTTCTCAACCTTGAGACTACCGATCTCCCTCTGGAGGAGTGGCCGGATCGCTCCGGACTCTATCTTCCCGATACCCTTACCCCGTATCCCATCGAGGAGCATCCCCTGGTACGGGCGATGCAAGGGGAAGCGGTCGATGCCGCGGAGATGTTTGTCCGGCATAAGCAGGTACCGGACGGGCTGTGGCTCAGTGTCACCGCCCGTCCCCTGACCGATGACGCGGGGAGACCGCAGGGGGGAGTCGCCGTCTTCCGGGACATGACCAGCCGCAAGCAGCGGGAACAGGAATTAGAGAGTCTGGTTACCGTGACCAAAGCCCTCTGTACCGCTTCCAGCCGGACCGAGATGGAGGTGGTGATTCTGGAGCAACTGCTGCACCTGCTGAAGGCCGAGGGGGCTGCCCTGGTCATGCAGAAGCCGGGGAGCGGGGAGGCGGTGATCGAGCTGGCCGGTGGAAAATGGTCCTGCTGGACCGGGAAACGGCTGGCCGTGGGAGAGGGGATCAGTGGACACGTCATCGCCACCGGTCAGGCTTATGTGCACCACAACGTATACGAAGACCCGCACTTTACCTACGATGGCCCCAACGGTTGCCGGGCGGTCGCCTGTGTCCCGCTGGTCGAACATAACCAGACCATCGGTGCCCTGTGGGTCGGCCGGAAAACCCCGATCACCCCAGATGAGGTCCACCTGCTCACCACCATCGGCAACGTGGCGGCCAATGCCCTGCACCGGGCCACCCTCTACGAACAGACCCAGCAACGCCTGCAGCGGTTGAACGCCCTTCGCAACATCGACATGGCCATCACCGCCAGCCTGGACCTGCGGGTTACCCTCAACGTCTTCCTCGACCAGCTCACCGCCCAGCTCCATCTCGATGCCGCCGATATCCTGCTCCTTGATCCCCACACCCAGACCCTCGAACATGCTACCGGACGCGGCTTCCAGTCCCGAAACTCTCTCCCTTCCCGCCTGCGCCTGGGAGAAGGGACAGCGGGACAGGCTGCACTGGAACGCCGCACCATCTTTATTCCTGATCTCCAGATCGGTCCAGACCCCCTCCTCCAGAAGATCGCCGCCCAGGAGTCGTTCGTCTCCTACTATGCCGTCCCTCTCCTGGCCAAAGGCCAGATCAAGGGGGTCATGGAGATCTTCCATCGCACGTTACTCGAACCGGAACCGGAGTGGTTAAACTTCCTGGAAGCCCTGTCTGCCCAGGCTGCCATCGCCATCGACAATGCCACCCTGTTTGACGAGCTCCAGCGCTCCAATCTGGAGCTGGTCCTGGCTTACGACAGCACGCTGGAAGGGTGGTCGCGTGCCCTCGACCTGCGCGACCAGGAGACCGAGGGCCACACCCAGCGGGTCACCGATCTGACCATCCATCTGGCCCGGGCCATGGGCATAAACAACGGGGAACTGATCCACATCCGTCGTGGAGCCCTGCTGCATGACATCGGCAAGATGGGGATCCCGGATCATATCCTCCGCAAGCCCGGTCCCCTGAGTGCAGAAGAGTGGAAGATCATGCGCCAGCATCCGGTATATGCCTACGAGATGCTCTCGCCGATCCCCTATCTCCGTCCCGCCCTCGACATCCCCCACTACCACCATGAGAAATGGGATGGGAGCGGGTATCCCCGGGGATTGAAGGGAGAAGATATCCCCTTTGCCGCCCGCATCTTTGCCGTTGCCGATGTCTGGGATGCCCTCCGTTCTGATCGCCCCTACCGTAAGGCCTGGTCAGAGGAAGAGGCCTGTACCTACATCCGGTCCTTATCCGGCATCCACTTCGATCCCCAGGTGGTCGAAATCTTCCTCACCGCCGAGATCTGGCGGCGTTGCGAAAAGCGGTACGCCCTTAAAGACTGACCGGGTCGGCTCTTCGATCCTCTTAACCCGGTTCACAGAAAGGGATGAGGTGTATGAGCAGCAAGATTCTCCTGATCGAAGATGAACCGAGCCTCCGCAAAAACCTGGAACTCCTGCTGACCATGGAGCGGTACGCCGTGACCACGGCTGCCGATGGGGTAGACGGACTCCGTTACCTGCAGGAAGAGCGCTTTGACCTGGTGATCACCGATGTCATGATGGGAGAGGTGAGCGGATTTGATGTGCTCGAGCATATCTCGACTCATCACCCCGATACGCCGGTCATCCTGTTCACCGGCTATGGAACCAACGATCTCCGGCAGGAGGCATTACGCAAAGGCGCGTACCGGTGTATCCCCAAACCGTTTGACGTGGAGGATTTCCTCACCGTCGTCCGCAAAGCCCTCTCCTAAATCCCCTCCCCTTCCTCTCCGCTTCCCCTTTGTCTCTCCTTCTTCCTACCTCCTGAGTACCTTGACAATATTACATTTGCATTTTACCGCAGAGAACGCTGAGGTCGCAGAGGATATTTCTGGGATGAGTTCCCCAAAAACGCTGTTCCTCTCCGCGTTCTCTGCGAACTCTGCGGTTAATTTAACAGGGGGGAAAGATTTTTCTAATCTTTTTCCCCAAATCTACGATAAGAGAAGAAACGAGAGCATCAACGATTAAAAAAATCCCTGCTCTCTATGTTTGGAGAGCGGGGAAGCGTTATCAGGATCTTTTACAGAGGAGGAAAGGTAGTGATGAGAAAACGCGTCAATCCATGGAGAAGCCTGGGTTTACTTCTGGCAGCACTCAGCATACTCCTCTGGGGGCTGGCGCCGGCGAGCGCAGAGATGTCATCTGGGCAGCGGAACGGTGTTGAGCGCTATGGGGGAGTATACCGGCGTCCACTCAGCGACAACCCCTCTTCTCTCGATCCGGCCCGCACCTCGGATGTGCACGCCAACACCGTGGTAAACCAGGTCTTCGATGGTCTCCTCCAGTTCGACGTCCAGCTCAACCTGCGACCGGCCATCGCCGAATTTTGGGAAGCCTCGCCGGATGGCTTAACCTGGACCTTCTATCTGCGCAAAGGGGTGACCTTCCACAATGGCCGGCCGGTCACCGCGGACGATTTTGTCTACTCCTTTACCCGCATCCTCGATCCGGCGCTCCAGTCTCCGGTAGCCGAATTCTTCATGAACATCGACGGGGCCGAGGAATTTCACAAGGGGAAAGCACCGGTAGTGAAAGGACTGAAGGCCCTGGACCCGTATACCTTGCAGGTCACCTTGCAGGAACCGTACGCTCCTTTCCTCTCCGTCCTGGCCATGGCTAACGCCAAGGTGGTGCCCCGGGAAGAGGTGGAAAAGCCGGGGGCAGAATTTGCCACGCATCCGGTGGGGAGCGGGCCGTTCCGCTTTGTGCGCTGGGATCAGAATCGGGAAATCGTGCTGCAGGCCTACCCGGACTACTACGAGGGGCGTCCCTTCCTCGACCAGATCATATTCAAGATCGGGAAAAAGGATCTGGACAACTTTACCGATTTCCTGCACGGTACCCTGGAAGAGGCCAAGGTACCGGCCAGCAAGAGGGCAGAAGTGCGCACCGATCCTCGCTATCGGGATTACCTCCACATTCGCCGTCCCATCCTTCATCTGCTCTACATCGGCTTCAACACCCGGAAAGAACCGTTCACCAACCCGAAAGTACGCCAGGCCTTCAACTATGCGGTCAACAAAGAGGTGATCGTGCGGGAGATCAGGAAACGGGGTGATATCGTTGCCCATGCCATTCTGCCTCCCATACCGGGGTACAGCATCGATCCGGAAGGATACTACTATTATAGCCCGGAACGTGCCCGACAACTCCTGGCCGAAGCCGGCTATCCCGGGGGAAAAGGTCTCCCGGTCATCGACATCTGGACCAATTCCAAAGAGGAGACCACGCGCAAAGAGATGGAGGCGTACCAAAAATACCTGGCCGACATCGGGGTCACCCTGGAAATTCACCGTGCCCCCAACTGGCCGACCTTCAAGAAGATGCTCCAGGCCGGCAAACCCTCCATGTTCCGCCTGGCCTGGTACGCGGACATCCCGGACCCGGACAACTTCTTCTTCCCGCTTCTCTACTCTCAGAGCAAGACCAACCGCACCTTCTATCACAATCCCCAGGTGGATCGCTTACTCCAGGAGGCACGACAGGAGACCGATTTTCTCCAGCGTATCGCCATCTATCGCAAGGTAGAAAAACTGGCCATGGAGGATGCTCCCTGGATCAGCCAGCACCACAAGGTCTTTGAATACCTCTATCAGCCTTACGTGCGGGGGATCGAAGTCAATTCCCTCGGTACCCACTATATCCCGATGAAGAAGATCTGGCTGAAACGACCAGGGGCTCAGCAGGCCCAAAGAGTCGATTAACGGTTTCCACATGACCAGCAAGGAGGAAAACCATGCTTAAAGACCGCTATCGCATCCTGGTTTACGTATCGGTAGTGTTGTTGGGACTCCTCATCTTTGCGCTCCCGGCAGAGGCAGGGATCGTTCCGGGAGGGAATAATCCCTCCTCCCAGTTTGGCGGCGTGTACCGGCGTCCCCTCAACAACAACCCGCCCTCTCTCGATCCGGCCCGTACCGCAGATATCTACGCCTATACGGTGGTGAATCAGCTCTTCGATGGCCTGGTGCAGTTCGACAGTCACCTCAACCCTGTTCCGGCCATTGCCGGGTTCTGGGAGGCCTCGGTGGACGGGCTCACCTGGACCTTTTACCTGCGGAAGGATGCAAAGTTCCACAACGGCCGCGGCATCACGGCCGACGACTTTGTCTACTCCCTCTCCCGTATCCTGCAACCGGAAACCAGGTCTCCGGTGGCCGAGTTCTTCCAGTACATCAAGGGAGCCGAGGAGGTCATGGCAGGAAAGACCTCGCGGGTAGAGGGGTTAAAAGCGCTCGACCCCTATACCCTGCAGATCACCCTGGAGGAACCGTACACCCCCTTCCTCTCCATCCTGGCCATGGCCAACGCCAAGGTGGTACCCCGGGAAGAGGTGGAACGCCTGGGAGAGCGGTTTGCCTCCCAGCCGGTGGGCAGCGGTCCGTTTCGCTTTGTGCGCTGGGATCAGAATGAGCAGATCGTGCTGCAGGCCTATGAGAAGTATTACGAAGGACGCCCCTTCCTCGACCAGGTGGTCTTCAAGATCGGCAAGCAGGATGTGGAGAACCTGGACGAATTCCTGCGGGGAAACCTGGAAGAGGCGGCGGTTCCGAGCATGAAGCGGGAAGAGATCAACCGGAACCCGCGTTATCGCTCTTACCTGCACCTGCGCAAACCGACCCTTCACCTCCTCTACATCGGGTTTAACAACCGCAAAGCCCCCTTCACCAATCCCAAAGTGCGCCAGGCCTTCAACTATGCCATCAACATGGAGGAGATCATCCGGGAGATCAGAAAGGGGGGAAGCGTGGTGGCCAAAGGGGTTCTCCCCCCTGGCATGCCCGGCTACAACCCGAATCTGCAGGCCTACTATTACAACCCCAAACGGGCCAGGCAGCTGCTGGCCGAGGCCGGGTACCCCAACGGAGAAGGCCTGCCGGTCATCGATCTCTGGTTTGCCACGCATGAGAAGAGTGCCCGTGCAGAACTGGAGGCGTATCGCCAGTACCTGGCCGATATCGGGGTCAGGGTGGAGATCCATCAAGCCCCTAACTGGAAGACCTTTAAGAAGATGCTCCAGGCCGGCCAGCCTTCCATGTTCCGCCTGGCCTGGTACGCGGACATTCCCGACCCGGACAACTTCTTCTTCCCGCTTCTCTACTCCCAGAGCAAGACCAACCGCACCTTCTACCACAATCCCCAGGTGGATCAGTTCATGGAGGAAGCGCGCCGCGAGACCGACTACCTGCGACGGGTCCAACTGTATCGCACCATGGAGCAGCTTGTGGTAAACGATGCTCCCTGGATCAGCCAGCACCACAAGGTCTTTGAGTTCCTCTACCAGCCGTATGTACGTGGAGTCGAGATCAACTCCCTGGGAGCACCGTACATCCCGATGAAGAAGATCTGGCTGGAACGCCCCAAGGACCAGCAGGCCAGGAGGGGAGAAAAAGATATCAGGTAAAATTTTTCCTAAACTCTGGCGGCAAATGGCCGATAAGAGATACAGTCAGAAAGAGTCCATCGTTCGTTAAGGGCAAACCAGTAGCAATACTGGGACGCAAAGCCTCCGGTCCCAAGGTGCCCTGGGCACCTTGGGATAGCGGGGCTGCCGGACGAAATGCTTCGCAGAGCACCTCTGCCAGGTGCGCGACATTTCGTGCGGGTCCATGGCTCAGAAAAAGGGAGGTGCTCAATGAAGTCATACCCACCGCAAAGGAAACGCTGTCTCTTTCTTCTCCTCACCATCCTTCTCCTGGGTAGTACCACGGCCTGGGCAATGACCACGCGGCACATCGTGACCTTTACCCCCGAAACACCGGTCACGCTGCAGGAAGAGATCGTGACCACCAGTGGAGGCACGATCCTCCAGCGACTCCCCCTCCTCCACGCCCTGGTGATTCAGGTGCCTGCCGATCACCCTGAGGCCACGCTCCAGGCACTCCGTACCCATCCAGCCGTGGCCGCCGTTGAGCCGGATACCTCCATAACTGCGCAGAGCCGGGGACACTTTGAAGGGACCTTCATCACCCCGGTCGATCCGGAGCCGGTAGAGGGAGGTTATACCTGGAACCTGCTCCAGATCTATCTCGACGAAGTCGATCCGGTGATCCAGGGACAGGGGGTAACGATTGCCGTCCTCGATACCGGTATCGACCCGGAGCATCCTGATCTGGCCGGTGCAGTGATCGGTGGATATAATGCCCGGGCCGGGGAGGACCCGGACGATTACCTGGATCGCAACGGACACGGCACCCATATCGCCGGGATCATTGCCGCTGCTGCCGGTGCCCCGGATGAGTGGCGTGTCATGCGTGGTATCGCTCCCCAGGTCCAGCTCTATGCGGTACGGGTACTGGCCGATGACGGAGGGGGATACCTCTCCGACCTGATCAACGGGTTGAGCTGGGTATACGAGCATCCCGAGATCCGGGTGGTCAACATGAGTCTGGGCTTCTCTCAGGGAAGTCCTCTCCTCCACCAGATCATCAAGCAACTGCACAAAGCCGGTGTGGTCCTGATCGCCTCGGCCGGAAACTACGATACCCTGGGTGCCAGTGGTGAGGGCGCGGCCGGGGAGGGCGCCGCCGGCGAAGGCGCCGCCGGCGAAGGCGCGGCCGGAAAAGGGGAAAAGTGTAGTGG
>RFHZ01000797.1 GCA_003696125.1 Nitrospinota bacterium | reverse complement strand
TGTCGGATCTTTGCCAAACAGGAGAACGGCGGCCAGTGTCAGGCGCACCTGTCCGTTGACCCTCTCGGCCAGCCGATAATGAACGAGGATCTCCTCTGGGGAGAGGCTCATCCCGCTTTGACGTGCCAGCTCCTGCACAAGGTCCAGATCCAGATCTGCCAATGTGGCGTCAAGGGAAAACTGCATCTCCATGGCCCGTTGCAGACGGGAACGTTTCATCGCCTCTATGTCTCCGGCCGGAAAGGGCAGGCTCTGGGAACCCACCCGCAGAAGATACCGCCCATCGGTAAGCTGATGGACCTCCGCATACTGGGAAAATTCGATCTGTTGCAGCGGGCAGCGGCGTTTCGCCGAAGAGGGGGAGCTGCGGCTCCAGATGCCGGGATAAGAGCGTTTGCAGGCATCACAAGTCTCTGGCCAGCAGGCGGTAGTTGGGGCAGAGCACCTCCAGGTTCATGATGACCCGGAGTTGGATAATCCATCATTACCCCTGGAGAGCACAGGCAGCAATGGATTGTAGGCTGTTTTCAGGAGGAATCCGACTCGGAGAGGGACCCCATGCTCGATAAGGCCTTCTGCTCCCATCTGCTCGAGCAGCTCTATGCGAATGATGATCATGTATCTGGGGAAGAATGCTCCTGGAATGATTCCTTAAACGGTGAGGCTCCTGATAAGCCGGAAGCAGAGGAGGAACGCTGATCCGGGTAGTACTATAGAGCAGGTGCAGCTTGCAGTGGTTACCCATAGGAAGCCCCCTCTCGGCCAGAGTCCCGGCCAGTGGGAAGCAGGATGGTCAACCAGAAAACCTCTGGGGTATGCGATGGAGGCGAGGGGAGTCGAACCCCTGACCTCTAGAGTGCGATTCTAGCGCTCTCCCACCTGAGCTACGCCCCCATACTCACCTACTATGGTAACGGGTATTCCCGCAATTGTCAATACGAAAACAGGCTCCGTGACTGTCTCAATCTCGTGGGAGGCGACGCACTTCGTCATGACCACAGGATGTCTCCCATGTAGGAGCGGTTCCCACCGCGACCTTGTGGATGGTCTGGCTCTAGGTCGCGACGGAAGTCGCTCCTACCCCTACAGGGGAAGCGTGGTCATCAGAAAGAGAAAACGGCTGACCAGCTCCCCGGCGATGACCGTGAGCAGGGCAATGAAGAAAATCCCGGTTGCCGCCTGCGTGGCCTTCCACTTGAGCGTCTGCCAGGTCAACACGGCCAGCACGATCGAACTCAGCGTACCGATGAATATGCGTACCAGGAAGATGGGGAGAAAGCCGGAAAAGAGGAGATCGACTTTTATCCCCCCTTCCCAAAGACCATAGTAGAGCAGGTTGGTCCCGATCAAAAGAACCTGACCTACCAGGGCCAGGAAGAGATAGAGGGTCAACCGTCGAAAATAATCGAGCGGTAGCGCCGGGACAAAGAGGTACCAGTGTCCCAACGCCAACCCGATAAAAACGGCCCCCAAAGCCAGGGCAGAGAAGACAAAATTGAGCGGGATGAAGATCGCTTCCCAGAGGGTCGCCTGCGGGGGCTGGTACATAAAGGCGTGCACCAGCAAAATCACCCCCCCACCTGCTGAAATCAGCGGTAACAGGCGCTGCCTGGCCCGGGGAAAGTTGCCCCAGAGGGTCACATTGTACAGGAGGAGCAGGGCAAAGAGCCCACCGAAAATCCCTGTCTCGGCATTCCATCCAAACCAGCGGTAGAGCGCGAATACGGTTAACCCGGTCAACAAGAGGAAGAGAGACGCGCACAGACGATAAAATCCCTGCCGGACTTTCTCTATGGGAAGTAACGGGAGAAAAAAGAGACTCCCAATGACCAGTTGGCTGAAAACGAGGGTAAAGGTGCGGATCATGTTGCTGAAGATTCCTCCATTCTACTGCCCAAAACGTGTGGTTGTGGTTTCATCGCCCCCTGGGGCCGGTCTGGCCCACCCTTCCAGGGACGATGGCCGGCTTCTGCCGGTCTCCATTACTGTAGTAGAAAACCTCTTCCCTGTCAAGGTTGGGAACCCCGGTGCCTGCTACCCCTCTTTTCTTCTCAGGACAAAGAGGCTGGCCAGAAGATCTCCTGGCAGGACCGTATAACGCTGGCAGGGGAGTAAACCATGGGTAAGAGCCACCTCTTCGAACCAGTCGGCATGATGCGTGATGACGACAAGCTGTCCATCGTCACTGAGGACCTCATGGGTGACTTTACAGAGAATCTCCTGCACCGTGCGGGCCTGACGAAGGCTCCCCAGACGGACCCCAAAGGGCGGGTTGGTGATGATACAGCGGACACTCCCCGGGGGAAAGACCTCTGGCAACTCTGCCAGCTCCAGGACCTGCCACCGGATGGTATCTGCTACCGAAAAGTGGAAGGCATTGGCCTGCGCACCCTGGATATGGCGCGCCGATCGATCAGACCCCCAGATGCGGGCAGGCAACTGCCAGTCTATGCGGGCATCCCATTGCCGGAACAGCTCAGAGAGGTCCTGGCCGGTAAAACACCGCAGGTGGGGAAAGGGAAACTTGTGCTTGCGGAAAAATCCTCCCGGAACACGCCGGGCATACAATGCCGCCTCAATGGCAATGGTTCCCCCTCCACAGAGGGGATCAACAAGCTGTTCGTGTGGCTGCCAGCCAGAAGCCAGGACCATGGCTGCGGCCAGCACCGTGTTCAGGGGAGAGGGATGCACATACGGGCGATAGGTGCGCCTGTGTAAAGCCTCCTCACCCACAAAATCGAGGCTTACCCGGCAGGTTTCTTCGATCACATCGACCTGCACCCGCACATCCGGGT
>RFHZ01000796.1 GCA_003696125.1 Nitrospinota bacterium | reverse complement strand
CCCGGGTTGGTAGCCGGAGGGACCGCTGCGGCACAGCTATGTATCATGTGTTCGGTTGCAGAGAGAAGACGGGAGACATCCATCCCCATGAGGGCAGCCGGCACCATCCCGAAGTCGGAGAGGGCCGAGTAGCGCCCCCCGATGTCGGGTCGGCCAGGGTAGACGGCACGAAATCCCTTTTCTTCCGCTCTTTTCTGCAGGGGGGAGCCGGGATCGGTGATGGCGATGAACTGTTTTCCTGCCCGCTCTGGTCCTACCTTCTCCTGCACCCGGGCAAAGAAGTAGCGCTCGAGGAGGCTGGTCTCTAAGGTGGTGCCCGATTTGCTGGAGACGATAAAGAGCGTTTTTGTGAGATCGATTCCCTGCTCGATGCGCTCGATCTGGTCCGGATCGGTTGAGTCGAGTACCCGCAGTACCGGATAGCCTGGTTGCGGACCGAAGGTGAGGGACAGGACCTCTGGACAGAGGCTGGAGCCTCCCATACCGAGCAGGAGGGCATGGGAGAACCCTTCTCGTTTCACCTCTTCCCCTATCTTCTGCAGGTGATCGATACGGTGGCCCTGTTCGGTGACGACATCGAGCCAGCCGAGCCAGTGATTTTCATCCGTACCGGTCCACAGGGACGCATCGCGAGCCCACAGCTTCCGCACCTTCCCCCGGGTGCGCCACTCTTCGAGGAGCGTATCCACGCTGGCCTGGAAATCGGCCGGAAGGGAAAAGCTCTGTCCATTCAACTTTGCTCCCAGGAGGGCACGACGTTTCTGTTCTATGGCCCCCAGCAGTTGATCAAAGGCATCGGCGAAGAGTCGTACCCCTTGTACGAGGAGGGTATCGGTGACCTCTTGCATGGAAATTCCTGCCTGCTCCAGCCTTTCCATGATCTGTCCCGCCTCCTCGAGCCGGGTGGTGAGCCGGGCCTGGGGGTGTCCATGATCGCGAAACGCTTCCAGGGTGGCGGTAGGAATGGTGTTGATCGTCTCCGGCCCGATCAACTCTTCCACGTACTTCACGTCAGAGTAGTCAGGATTTTTGGTGCTGGTGCTCGCCCAGAGGAGTCGTTGCGTCTGGGCTCCTTGGGCGGCCAGGGCCTGCCAGCGGGGCGTGTGATAGAGGGTGGTATACTTCTGATAGGCGAGCCGGGCGCTGGCAACTGCGGCCTGGCCCAGCAGGCTCGTCAGCAGGTTCTTCTCCTCCGGAGAGGTGACCTGTTGCAGCCTGGCCGTGATTCTTTGATCCACCGCCGTATCGATGCGACTCACAAAGAAGCTGGCCACGCTGGCCACACGGCGAGGGTCTCCGCCGTGAGCGATGAGCGCTTCTATCCCGTTGATATACGCGTTAGCCACCGCTTCGTACATGGAGATGCTGAAGAGCAGGGTGACGTTGACATTGATCCCTTCGCTGATCAGTTGCTGGATGGCGGGAAGGCCGGCCGGGGTGGCCGGGACCTTGATCATGGCGTTGGGGCGGGCGATGGTGCGCCAGAGCCGGCGGGCTTCTTCTATAGTGGCGGTGGTGTCATCGGCGAGATGTGGTGAGACTTCCAGGCAGACGTAGCCATCGCGCCGGTTGGTCTGCTGGTAGACCGGTGCCATGAGATCGGCGGCCATCTGGATATCCTGGATGGCCAGATGTTCGTAGAGCGAGTGCGCATCCCTGTCTCGCTCCTGTAGCAGGGTTACCAGCGTATCATCATAATCGGTGCTGCTGGTGATGGCTTTCTCGAAGATGGCCGGATTGGAGGTAACCCCCCGGATTCCATCCTGGGTGATGAGTCGCTGGAGTTCTCCTGAGGTGAGCAGATGACGGCTGATGTAGTCGTACCAGATGCTCTGTCCAAACTGTTGGATAGCCACCAGAGGATTTTGCATGCTTGCATCTCCTTCTTGATGAGCAGGGACTGGCAATCAGGGTTTCAAGAAGCGCGTTTCGATGGCCTGGACTTTGGCTAACCGGCGCTTATGCCGCTCCTCGCCACTGAAACGGGCGGTGACGAAGGCCTGCACAATTTCGCGTGCAAGCTCCTGGCCGATGATCCGGGCCCCCAGGCAGAGCACATTCATGTCGTCGTGTTCCACCCCCTGGTGGGCAGAGTAGTGGTCATGGCACAGTCCGGCCCGGATACCGGGGAATTTGTTGGCAGCCACGCTCATCCCCACCCCGCTACCACAGATGAGGATGGCCCGTTGCGCCTGGCCGTTCCGCACCATTTCGCAGGCTGGCTGGACAAGGTCGGGGTAATCGGCCGGCTGGTTGGGATCATGCGTCCCCAGATCGACAACCGTATGGCCTGCACCACGAAGGTCATCGGCAACAACCTGCTTGAGAGGATATCCTGCATGATCGGCAGCAATCGCAATATGCATCCTTCCCTCACTCCTCCTTTACTCGATCCTCGCCTCCTGGTACAGATTTCATCTATATATCTAGAGCAATGGCCTCTCCTGTTGCAAGCCTATTTTCCGGCCGGGTTGAGTCGGAGAGGGTATCTGGTGAGTCAGGAGGGCTCTTCATCCCTGCGCAACTTCCTTGCAGCCCGGTGGAGGGCTTCGATAAGGGAATGGGCGTCGGTACTGACGATCTCTCTCCCCCGGATGCGCACATTGACCTTCCACTTGCGCTGATTGTGGACCTTCCCGCGTCGAATCAGCAGGTAATTGCCTTCAGAGGCTTCAAGGCAGTCGAGGAGAGCCTCGCCTAATCTCCTGGTATCCATTATTCCCAAGCTCCTCTGCTTTGCCGGCAGTACAATGAGGTACCTCTCTCCTCCGTGGTGGTGTGCGCAGCAGGTAACGGCTGAGGGGGAAGAGAAGAGTGATTTGGGTATGGTTTGTGTCGTAATTCAGGCTTACAGGGAGACTGCCTTATCGAAGAAGGTCTGTACTTGCCAGGGTTTGAAACAGCAATCGTATCACGAATTTATCCCGTTTCGCCTGCTCTCTCCGGCAATCGTGGTGAACCTGCCCCCACAACCAGCGACTCTTCCTGGGAGATGACCCGGACGATCTGGGTGGTCAACGTGCAGTTTGTACTCCCCTTGGCCATAGGGAGCGTAAACCGGAGTTTCCCTGTTAACCCTTTCCATGTCATTGTAGCGGGAAGGGGAGGGGGAGTCAACTCCATTTGCATGCCGGAGAGGGAAAGGTCGCGGCTCTGGCCTCGTACCCGGATCTTTTCCCCTGTATCGGGCCTCTGGGCTCCAGGATTACCGGTAGAGTGACCGCGACCCGCTCCTTGCGGCGATCGGTCCCCTGCCTGTTCAACTCAGCGACCAGCTCCTGCACCCGCTGCTGGTAGCCCCTTGGCAGGCGTTGATGGAGCTGAGAGTCGGCCTGGAGCAGGGAGAGAAGCAGGGTGGGATCGATCCTCTTTCCACCACGCTTCGCCAGCCTGTTTCTTTATCGGTCTATGTACCGGCCTTCTTGAGTGGAGCAATGGGAAAAATCTTGCCGGAAAGGGAGCCAGGTACAGTGGTTACCCACACTATGATTGCGCTTCACGTCGCTGCCTGCGTAGCGCTTTGAGGCGTTGCCGGCGTTTTCGCTCTGAGGGTTTCCGGTATTCCATCTGGCGGCGAATGGCAACAAACATCCCCTCTTTATCCAGCTTCCTGCGGAGACGCTTGAGAGCCTGTTCCAGGTTTCCATCTTCGACCTTCACTTCCATAGAGTCCTCCCCTCTCTTGTTCCTCAGGTATCCTCATCTTTTTTATCACTCATTTTCTTACACCATAGCGTAACTCCTGTCCATGGTCAAGAGGGGAAAAGAGAGAAAAACCTCTCCTCCTGTTGACAAATCTCTTCCCCCCTGTATATATACTGGAGATAGCGAGGGAGGCAGGAATGAGCAAGGAGGCTTTGGTGCTAAGAGAAAGGAGAAACGATGGATTTTGCCTTTACCGAGCAGCAACAGATGATCAGGCAGGAGGTACGGCATCTGGCCCGCAAGTTTGGGGCAGAGTACTGGCGGGAGAAGGATCGTACCGGTGAGTATCCGGAGGAGTTTTTTCAAGCCTTTGCCCAGCAGGGATGGCTGGGGATCGCCTTGCCGGCCGAGTACGGGGGGGGTGGCTTGGGGATTGTCGAGGCGTGTATTCTCCTGGAGGAGATCACCGCCTCGGGGGCAGGAACGACCGGAGCAGCTCCCATTCACTTCTCCATCTTTACCCCGATGCCACTGGTACGGCATGGCACGGCCGAGCAGAAGCAGAAATACCTCCCCCTTATTGCCCAGGGAAAGCTGCGGCTGGCCTTCTCCATTACCGAACCGGATGCGGGAACCGATACGACGCGTATCACTACCCGGGCCGAGCGACGAGGGGATCACTACGTCATCAACGGCAAGAAGATCTGGTGTTCCAATGCCCAGGAAGCAGACAAGGTCCTCATCCTGGCCCGCACCACCCCGTACGACCAGGTGAGCAAGAAGACCAAGGGGATGAGCCTCTTTTTTGCCGATGTCGATCGCCGGTCCATCACCATCCAGGAGATCGACAAGCTGGGTCGACATGCGGTCGATTCCAACCAGCTCTTTATCGAGGATCTCCGGGTGAGTGCAGACGATCTGATCGGTGTCGAAGGGGAGGGATTCTATCACCTGCTCGACGGCCTGAATCCGGAGCGGATTGTGGTGGCGGCCGAAGCGCTGGGGATCGGGCGTTGGGCCATAGAAAAAGCGGTGCACTATGCCAAAGAACGCGTTGTCTTTGGCCGACCGATCGGCCAGAACCAGGGGATCCAGTTCCCCCTGGCCGATTCCCTGGCCAAACTGGAGACCACCGCCTTGATGGTCTATAAGGCAGCCTGGCTGTACGATAGAGGGG
>RFHZ01000795.1 GCA_003696125.1 Nitrospinota bacterium | reverse complement strand
TGCAGGAGGTGTTGACCGAAGTACTGGAGGCCTTTGCCGAACAGGCAGAGGACCAGGAAAAGACCATCAAGCAGATCTGCGAGGAGATCGAAAGGGAGGAACTGCGACGCCTGGTTCTGGAAGAAGGGAAACGGGCAGATGGCCGCCAAACAGCCGATATCCGCCCCATTACCATTCGCGTCGGTGTCCTCCCCCGCACCCACGGCTCCGCCCTCTTTACCCGGGGAGAAACGCAGGCCCTGGTCGTGACCACCCTCGGCACCACCGGGGATGAGCAACTCCTGGATGCCTTAGAGGGGAAAACGACCAAAGCCTTTATGCTCCACTATAACTTCCCCCCCTTCAGCGTGGGAGAGGTGGCCCCGTCCCGGGGACCGGGCCGACGCGAGATCGGGCATGGGGCGCTGGCCGAACGTTCCCTCCTCCCCATCCTCCCCCCGAATGAAGAGTTTCCCTATACCATCCGGATCGTCTCCGATATCCTCGAATCGAACGGGTCCTCATCCATGGCCACGGTGTGTGGAGCGAGTCTCTCCCTCATGGACGCCGGTGTACCGATCAGGGCTCCGGTGGCCGGTATTGCCATGGGATTGATCAAGGAAGGAGAGCGGTACGCCATCCTCTCTGATATCCTGGGCATCGAAGATCATCTGGGAGACATGGATTTCAAGGTGGCCGGAACGGCCAAAGGGATCACCGGTTTTCAAATGGATATCAAGATCAGCGGGGTCTCCAATGAGATCTTACGGCAGGCCCTGGAACAGGCGCGGGAGGGGCGCCTCTTCATCCTGGAGCAGATGAATGCGGTCCTCGACCGGCCACGGCCTCACCTCTCTACCTATGCACCACGCATCATTACCCTGCGCATCAACCCGGATAAGATCCGCGATGTCATCGGTCCAGGAGGGAAGATGATCCGCAGCATCATCGATCGCACCGGGGTCTCTATCGATATCGACAACGACGGGTTGATCTCCATCGCCTCCCAAGACGAAAAGGCCGCCCAGCAGGCCATCGAGATTATCAAAGAGCTTACCGCAGAGGCGGAAGTGGGGAAAATCTATATCGGGAAGGTCAAACGCATCGTCGATTTCGGGGCTTTTGTGGAGATCCTGCCCGGGACCGAGGGCCTGCTCCACATCTCCCAGATCTCTGATCGCCGGGTACGAAGTGTGGCAGATGAGTTGCGCGAAGGGGATGAAATCCTGGTCAAGGTTCTGGAAGTAGACCCCCAGGGACGGATCAAGCTGAGTAGAAAAGAGGCGTTGAAGGAGAGCGCCGGTAAGGATGTGACCCCATAAACCTCTCCGCCAAGGGAGGGGGAGAGAGAAGGAGAGAGGGATGGTAACGCAGGAGCGCTTTTGGAAAGGATATACCTGGGAGGAGTACCTGCAGCAGATCACCCAGAATGTGGATCACTTCCGGCAGAAATATGATGAGGTGGTCATTACCGAGGAAGAGGAAGCCTTCTATAGACAGTTCCCCAAGAAGGTCTTTGTCCTGGCCCTGGCCGAGGACTGGTGCCCTGATGTCTACAACAATCTCCCGGTCATGGCCCGCCTGGCAGCTCTGACCGACCAGATCGTGCTGCGTATCTTCCCGCGAGATCGTAACCACGACCTGATGCATCGCTACCTCTTCCGGGGACAG
>RFHZ01000794.1 GCA_003696125.1 Nitrospinota bacterium | reverse complement strand
TCTCTTCCTTACCGGTTAAGCCCTGGGAAGAAGGCAGTCGTCATCTTGCCATACCGGTGTGTACCTGTTGTCACCTTCCTGATCACTACCCGTTGAGGACCTGTGAAGATCAGGACACCATCGCTACCCAGAGGTCGTCATCGCCAAGAATGCCGAACACGCCGGGAAAGGAAAGGCTGTCGCTCCGTGCCTTGCCTGGTTAGCGCTGTCCTGGTGGCCACATGGCACAGAAGTTGCTCGTTATGCTCCGCATGATGCAAATGACTCACCTTAGGTCACACCTTTTTCTCAAGGAGGAATATGAATGAAGCAACCGCTATATGGCCAAGAGAGAAGTATCTTACGGTTTCTAAAAATGAGTATCATCAGCCTTGCCGCCTGGATGTTGCTGGTCACTCCTCTCTGGGCCAGCCAGGACGGCAGAGCCGGTTTCGCCTATATCCCACTCGGGAAATCCCACAGCGTGGCGGTAATCGATATCGCCACACAGCAACTCCTCCGGACCATTCCCGGACTCAACAACCCCCACGGGTTGGTCATTACCCCTGATGGTCGCCGGCTCTACGCTACCAGTACCAAAAGAGGACCGAACGAGATGCGCATGGGCGCGGGCGAACATCATGCCGCCTCTTCTATGCCCTCCGGGGAAGCCATGGGAAAACATGGTATGGGCATGGGCATGATGCGCCGTGGCATGGGGAAACATGGTGCGGGCATGGGTATGTCGGAAAAAGAGGGCATGGGCATGGTATCTGGCCAGGGTTCAAACCAGGTCTCAGTCATTGATACAACCACCAATGCAGTCATCGCTACCATCGACGTAGGCGGCGGATCGCACCATGCAGCAATATCTCCTGATGGGAAATGGGTGCTGGTGACGGTACCCTCACGCGGCGGTATTGCCGTGATTGCGGTGGCCACCAACACCCTGGCCGCCTTTATCCCCACCGGGAAGATCGCGAACTACGTCGTGGTCTCACCGGACGGAACACGCGCCTATGTTTCCAACAAAGGAGAAGATACGGTGTCGATTATCGATCTTCCCGCCGGCAAGGTTCGTGCCACCATACCGGTGAATGCCGGCCCTGATCACCTGGCGCTCAGTCCCGATGGAAAGCAGCTCTACGTCACCAATGCGCTTGCAGACACGCTTTCTGTTATCGATACGGCAATGGAAAAGGTCGTTGCCACCCTGGCTGTAGGAGAGGGACCCCATGGGGTAGATGTGACACCGGACGGCGCACGGATATTCGTGGCCAATATGGGTGAGGGGACCGTTTCCGCGATCGCTGCGGATACTGGAGAAACCGTGACAACGACCCGGCTGGGACTGACCCCTCAGCATGTGGCGGTGACACCGGATGGAAAGCGGGTATTCATCAACAGCGAAGAGGGGAACGGTACCTGGGTCCTTGATCCGATGACAACCAAGGTACAGGCCTGGATTCCACTAGCCCCTCAGCCTCATCAAATCGCCATCTTTCAACCGAAATAGTCCAGACCTGACGTAAGAAGAGGGGACCATCAGTTATCGAAGGAAGGCCGGGGAAAGGAGGGTGACCGACATCACTCTCCCCGACCTTTCCAGACAGAAGGAGCCGACCATGTTCTCTCAACAGAAGCGAGTCCTCCCTATTCTGCTCTCCGTATTATTCGGTACAGTTTCGCTGTTTTCTGTGGCGACTGCTGCCTCGGTACAGCAGCTCTACACGAACCTCTGCGCTACCTGTCATGGCGTAGAAGGCAAGGGGAACGGGCCAGCCGGTGTTACGCTGAACCCGAAACCGGCTGATTTTACTGATTGTGCGGTGATGCAGGATCTTTCGGATACCGCGCTGGCCACAACGATCAAACAGGGTGGGGTGGGTGTAGGGAAATCTCCCCTGATGCCCCCTTTTGGAACCACACTCACCGATACCCAGATCCGTGAACTGGTCACTTACCTGCGCGGGTTCTGTAAGTGATACGCCGTCCTGAAGGTTCCTGGTCTCTGTTGGCACCTGAAGTGCGAGGGGAATCTGGAGGGAGAGGAGAACGATGCGGAAGGCTATGGTGATCGGAGTGCTCCTGGTTGCAGCGGTACTCGTAGGAATCCTTATCACGGCTTTTGGCCGGGAGCGTGCGCCTGAACAACCGATTGCTTTCAGTCATAAGATTCATGCCGGCGAATACCAGATCGCTTGCCTGTACTGTCATACCAATGCCCGGCGATCGCCGGTTGCAGGGGTGCCCTCTCTCCAGCTCTGCATGGGTTGCCATAAGATCACCGCAGCCGACAAGCCGGACGTGCAAAAACTAAAAGCTGCCTGGGAACAACAACGGCCGATCGCCTGGGTCAAAGTCTTTGACCAGCCGGATTTTGTCTATTTTTCTCACCAGCGACACGTCACCAAAGGGATCACCTGTCAGACCTGCCATGGTCCGATCGAAACCATGGATCGTGTCCGAAAAGCGGTTTCATTAGGAATGAAAGAGTGTATCAATTGCCACCTGGCCAAACAGGTGAGCATCGACTGCTGGGTGTGCCATAAATAAAGGAGACCTGGGGGATGGGGAACAAGATCAGTCGCCGGTATTTCCTGAAAGTCCTCGGATTAGGAAGCGCTACGGCTACGGTAACTGCCTGTTCCACATCACCACCTGTGGAAAAGCTCATCCCCTATCTGATTCCGGCCGAAGAGGTCATTCCAGGGAAGAGTCTCTGGTATGCCACTACCTGTCGGGAGTGTCCGGCAGGCTGTGGGCTATGGGTGCGGACCCGAGAAGGGCGGGCGGTGAAGGTGGAAGGGAATCCTCTGCACCCGGTCAATGCAGGACGCCTCTGTGCCCGGGGCCAGGCCTCTCTGCAGGGGCTGTACAATCCAGACCGGATCCGGCAACCGCTACGCAGGGACCAGTCCGGGAATTTTCAACCCCTTTCCTGGGAAGAGGCTGAACAGCTTCTGGCTACCCGGCTGACCGAATTCCGGAAACAGGGTAAAGCTTCCGGCATTGTCTTCCTGACCCCTCTGATCACCGGGAGCCTGGCCCGGTTGCTGGACGACTGGCTGGGAGCTCTGGGGGCACCCCCTCACCTGGCGTACGAACCGTTTGCGTACGAACCCCTCCGGACAGCCAACCGCCTCTGCTTTGGCCAGGAGACCATTCCCATGTACGATATTGCTGCCGCCGATTTCCTGCTCTCTTTTGGCGCAGAATTCCTGGAGACCTGGCTCTCCCCGGTGGCGTACGCCCGGGCCCTGGCCACCCTGCATGGGTATCGCGAGGGCCAGAGAGGCACGTTCATTCACATCGCTCCACGCCTCTCTCTTACCGCCGCAAATGCCGATACCTGGATCCCTATCCAGGCTGGAAGCGAGCTCTTTCTCGCCTTGGGGATGATCCACGCCATCCTGTCAGAAGAGCTAAACCCAACCCTCCCCCCGGCAGAGCGAAAAGCTTTATGGGCTCTGGTAAAACCTTATGACCCTAAGACCGTGGCTGCCCGCACCGGAGTGCCTGAGAAGCAGATCCTCTGGTTGGCTCGACGCTTTGTCCAGGTCGAGGCCAGCCTGGCATTGGGAGTAGGAACGGCGGCCAGTGGTCGGAATGCGACGCTTGCCGAAGTGGCCGTGAACCTGCTCAACTACGTGGCAGGCAACATCGGGAAGACGGTGCGTTTCGGTCCCACCTCCACGCTGGACCGCCTGGCCACCTACCAGGAGATACGCCGTGTAGTCACCAGCATGCAGCAAGGGGACGTTCCCGCTCTTCTGCTGGCCGGGGTGAATCCGCTCTTCACCCTTCCGGAAAAAGCAGGTTTTCGGTCAGCCCTCGAGAAGGTTCCCTTGGTGGTGAGCTTTTCCAGCTATATGGACGAGACCACCGCTGAAGCTGATCTCATTCTTCCAGACCATACCCCGCTAGAGCGATGGGGAGATTACTCCCCCTGGAGCGGAGTGACTGGTCTCTTGCAGCCGGCCATGCAGCCGGTCTTTCAGACCAAAGCCCTGGGCGATGTGGTCCTTTCGGTAGCCAAACAACTTGAGACCCCCATTGCCCAGGCCTTTCCCTGGCCCAACTTCTATACCTATCTGCGGGAGCGCTGGCAAGAATATCAGCAGCAGGCTGCTCCTGCAGAAGAGTTTGACGCGTTCTGGATGGAAACTTTGCGGCAGGGTGGACGATGGGAATCACGAGCCGCATCACCGGTCTCCTTGCCAAAAGAGGTCTTCCAGCTTTCCTTTACGGAAGCACCTCTCGATACTCCGGAGGGTCAGACCTTCGCCCTCTACCTCTACCCCTCGCTGTACCATTACGACGGACGAGGCGCCAATCGGCCCTGGCTACAGGAAGTGCCAGATCCTCTGACCCAGATCGTCTGGGATAACTGGTTAGAGATCCACCCAGAAACCGCCCGTCGATTGGGTATCAGCGAAGGGGACCTGGTGGAAGTGGCCTCACCCCATGGTCGCCTGGAGTTACCCGCCCACCTCTACGCCTGGATCCGTCCCGATGTAGTCGCGGTCCCTCTGGGGCAAGGGCACACGCGTTTTGGACGGTACGCCGAAGGACGGGGAACCAACCCGATCCATCTTCTCTCCCCGGAACCAGAGTCCCTTTCAGGGGGATTCCCCTGGCTTGCCGTGCGGGTCACCCTGGCGAAAACCGGTAAACACTACCCCCTGGTCTCGGTGGCTGGTGCATCGCAGCAGTTCGGCCGGGAGATCGCGCAGGTGATCCCCCTCAGCGCAGTCAAAGGGCTCGAAGCCGGGGAGAAAACGGGAGAAAAAAGAGAAGAGGTCCCCAAGCAGCTCTATCCACCCCACGCACATCCGCAGCACCGCTGGGGCATGGTCATCGATCTGAACGCCTGTATTGGATGTAGTGCCTGTGTTGTTGCCTGCTACGCGGAGAACAACCTGGCGGTCGTGGGAAAGGAACGGGTGGCGCAGGGGCGGGAGATGTCCTGGATCCGCATCGAGCGGTATTTTGAAGGTGAGAGAGAGACCCCCGATACCCGCTTCTTGCCCATGCTCTGCCAGCAGTGTGATGCGGCACCCTGTGAGCCGGTCTGCCCGGTGTACGCAACCTATCATACCCCAGAAGGCTTAAATGCCCAGATTTACAACCGGTGCATCGGCGTCCGTTACTGCTCGAACAACTGCCCGTACAAGGTGCGTCGCTTTAACTGGTTCCAGTATACATGGCCAGAGCCATTACCCTGGCAGTTAAATCCAGACGTGACCGTCCGGGAAGTGGGGATCATGGAGAAGTGCACCTTCTGTATCCAGCGGATTCGAGAAGGTAAGGAGCAGGCAAAGGATGAAGGTCGCCCGGTGCGTGATGGGGAGATCGTACCCGCCTGTGCGCAGACCTGTCCCACGCAGGCCATCGTTTTTGGAGATTTAAAGGATCCGGAGAGTAGAGTCGCCCGTCTGGCCCAGGACCCTCGCCGTTACCGGGTGCTGGAGCAATTGAACACGCAGCCCGCCATTACCTATCTGAAAAAGATTATCCATCAACCCGAGCAGACCTGAGAGGAGCAGGATATGGTCGAACGAACCTATGCCCAGGTGAATCGGGATCTGCTGCGGACAATGCAACCGCCAGGGAAGATCTATTATACGCTGCTTCTGCTTGACCTGACGGTGCTCGGTTGGGGGATCTATGCCTGGTGGTATCAGATCGAAAATGGCTTGGGCGTTGCTGGCATCACGCATCCGGTGATGTGGGCTACCTATATCACCAACTTCATCTTCTGGGTAGGGATTGGTCACTCCGGCACCCTGATCTCTGCCATTCTCTTTCTGTTCCGTTGCCGCTGGCGCAATGCGATCTATCGGAGTGCCGAGGCGATGACCGTCTTTGCCATAATGACGGCAGGGTTGTTTCCCATTATTCACCTGGGGAGACCCTGGTACTTCTACTGGCTTCTCCCCTACCCGCAACGGGGTCGTCTCTGGATCAACTTTCGCTCTCCTTTGGTCTGGGATGTCTTTGCCGTGACCACCTATATGATAGTCAGTGCCATCTTTTTCTTTACCGGTCTCGTGCCCGACCTGGCGGTAGTACGGGATCAGGCAACCGGCTGGCAGCAAAAGATTTACCGATTTCTGGCCCAGGGTTGGCAGGGGACCGATCGGCAATGGCGACACTACACCAGTGCCTATCTCTTTCTCGCTGCCCTCGCCACTCCTCTGGTCATCTCGGTGCATAGCATCGTCTCCTGGGATTTCACCATGGCCATCGTTCCCGGCTGGCACAGCACCATCTTTGCCCCTTACTTTGTGGCCGGAGCGATCCACTCCGGTCTGGCCATGGTGCTCACCATCGTCATTCCCCTTCGCCGGATCTTCCAGTTGAAGGAGTATATCACGACCAAGCATCTGGAAAATATAGCCAAGCTCATCATTACCACCGGCCTGATTCTCGCTTACTCCTATGGGGTAGAATTCTTTATGGCCTGGTACAGCGGGAACATCTTTGAAAAGGGGACCTTTGCCTATCGCGCTACCGGTGATTATGCCGGCGTGTTCTGGACCATGATTCTCTTCAATACGGTGGTGCCGCTGTTTTTCTTCTTTCGACGCATCCGCACCAGTCCCTTTTGGCTCTTCGGGTTTTCCCTGCTCATCAATATCGGCATGTGGTTTGAGCGCTTTATCATCCTGGTTACTTCCCTGGCCCATGAATACATCCCGTTCACCTGGGGTCTCTATAAACCTACCTGGGTCGAGTTGAGCATCACTGCGGGGAGTTTCGCCTGGTTCTTCCTCTGGTTCCTCCTCTTTGCCAAGTTGCTACCGGTGGTCTCGCTCACCGAGGTGAAGGAGCAGGTGAAGCCGCCGGTCAAAGAAGGAGTGGAAGCGTGAAAGCGGTGAACACAGGTGTGCTGGGGATATTTCCGTATCTGGATACCCTGCTGCAGGCGATACGGGGCCTACAGCAAGCGGGTTATCGAGATTTCACCGTACTGGCACCGGTTCCCCGCCATGAGATCGAAGCGATACTGGAACGGGGAGTGAGTCCGGTGCGGTACTGGACCTTTTTTGGTGGACTGATCGGGGCGATAACCGGTTTTGCCCTGACCGTTGTCACCTCGATCCGCTACCCCCTCATCACCGGTGGAAAACCGATCGTTTCTCTTCCCGCCTTCTTTATCATCGCCTTTGCCCTGACCATTCTGTCAGGAGCGATCAGCACCATCCTGGGTATGCTCTGGCACATTCGCCTGCCGCGCATCCAGGTTGAGGCCTTCTACGATCCGCGCTTCTCCCAGGACACGTTTGGACTCTGGGTCCCCTGTTCGCCAGTACAAAGTCAGGACATGGCAACGCTGCTCCGCTCTCTGGGAGCAGAGGAGGTCCACCTTGAGCGGGCTTAATCGCATCATAATCAGCATCGTGCTCGTGATCCTCGGTCTGACCGGTTCGGCCATGGGATGGCCCTGGAATCAGGATATGGTCGATCAGCCGTCTCTAAAACCGCAGGAACGACCTTTGTCCCCACCACCCAATACCGTACCGGTACAGGGAAAGGCACCACAGATGAATCGTCTCGAGGCGGCAGAAAAGCTACGGAATCCTGTTCCCCCTACCCCAGAATCTCTGGAGCGAGGAAAGAGGCTATTTGCTATTTACTGTGCCCTCTGCCACGGGAAGGATGCCAGGGGGAACGGTCCGGTGGCCAAAAAGTTCGTCCCGCCCCCCAACCTGACCCTCGAGTTATTCAAACAGCGGACAGACGGTTATCTGTACGGAACCATCACCAATGGAGGGGCGCTGATGCCTTCCCAGGCGGAAAACCTCTCTCCCACGGAACGGTGGGATGTGGTCAATTATCTTCGGAGCTTACAGGGACCATGAACAGACAGGAACAAAGGCAAGAGCAATATGCAGGTATGCTCCATTCCCAAACTCGTGGCCTCATCTGGGGGCTGGGAGTGTTACTGGTAGCGGGCATAGGGACATTTGTTCTGGGACTGCTATGGCTCGATCCGCTTCGAGTCTGGCAGACTTTCCTGGTCAACTGGCTTTTCTGGTCCAACATGGCCCAAGGGGGACTGATCTTTGCTGCCATCTATCAC
>RFHZ01000793.1 GCA_003696125.1 Nitrospinota bacterium | reverse complement strand
CTACTATGCTCTGCAAGCCGCTTCAGAGATGCGAAAAGAGGCCATCGAATCTTTTTATCAGACCTTTCTGGCCCGGCAGTCGGGAGCGCATACCTCGACCCAGACCAGCCAGACCCTGTACAGTATCGGTGACGACCCCCAAGAAGAAGGAGAAGAGGATCATGCGTATCGTTTTTCCGGATGGAGCAGGGTGCGTGCAGAAACCAGAGGATCTGGAACCGCTACAGCGGATCGGACCGGTCGATTTCTATCAGGGGCCACCGCAAGATAAAGCAGAACTCATCGCCCGGCTGCGCGAAGCCGAAGCGGTGTTTCTCGACTATTCGGTCATGGATGCCGAGGTGCTGCAACACTGTCCCAAGCTGCGATTCATCTGCTTTTTGGGTATCGGGTATGCCAGTTGTATCGATGTGGAAGAGGCCACCCGGCGGGGCATCGTCATCACCTATACCCCTGACTATGGCGCCACCTCGGTTGCCGAGCATACGCTGGGCATGATCCTGGCCCTCACCCGTCACATCTGTGCCGCCGCGCACAGCTTCCGGCAAGGCCGCTGGGAACCGGGACAATTCCAGGGGGTGGAACTGCGCGGGAAGATCCTGGGGATCGTGGGACTGGGACCGATCGGGCAGGAGATGGCCCGGCTCGGTGCCGGGATCGGCATGCAGCTCCTCGCCTGGACCCGCAATCCTTCTCCGGAACGGGCTCAATACGGCCTGACCTTTGTCTCCCTGGAAGAGCTGTTCAGCCGTTCCGACATCGTCACCCTGCATCTCTCTTACAACCAGGAGACGCATGGCCTCGTCTCGCGTGCCCTGCTCAACCGGTTAAAGCCGGATGCCTATTTCATCAACACGGCCCGGGCCAAGATCGTCGATAACGCTGCCCTGGCCGAGCTCCTGCAATCCAGGCGGATCGCCGGAGCAGCCCTCGACGTGCACGAGGAGGAGCCTCCTCGCGGGGAGTACATCTTCCGCTCCCTCCCCAACGTGCTCCTCACCCCGCATATCGGGTATAATACCAGAGAGGCAGGAACGAACATGTTACGCATCGCCATTGCCACGCTGGAGGCGTACCTGCGGGGAGAACAGCTCCACGTGGTCAATGCACCGGGGTAGAAGCGGATATGCCGGCCAATCTTCCTCCGCAGTACTTCGAAGAAGAGAAGGCCTTACGCGCCGCCAAAACACCGGCGGAAAAGATAGAGGTCCTGGAGCGGATGCTTGCCGTCATCCCCCATCATAAAGGGACGGATAAGCTGATTGCCCAGATCCGCCGGCGTATCGCCAAGCTCAAGGTAGAAGCCCAGAAAAAACGGGGAGGGAGCCGGCATAAGGATGTCTACACCCTGCGCAGGGAAGGGGCGGGACAGGTAGCCATGGTCGGGCTGCCCAACACCGGGAAATCGACCCTCCTCGCCCATCTCACCCATGCCACTCCCGAGATCGCCGACTACCCGTGTACCACCAGGATACCTCTCCCCGGGATGATGCGCTTTGAGAACGTGCAGGTCCAGCTCATCGACACCCCACCCCTGCAGGATGAGATGACCGAGGCCGGGCTTTTCCATCTCTTTCGCCAGGCCGATGCCTGGCTCCTGGTCCTCGATCTCCTGGACGAACCGGTCCTGCAAGTCGCCCTGATCGAAGAGGAGCTGGCCCGGCACAAACTCTACCTCTCTTCTCCTGACGATGCAAGCCAGGGAAGGGATAAGGGAGAGCAACCGGCAGGGAGGGTGAGCAAACCCACCCTCCTGGTGGGAAACAAGCTCGATCTCCCCGGAGCCGTGGCAGAGTACGAGCGGCTGCTCCAGGAATACGGGGCGCGTTTCCCTGCGGTGGCGATCTCTGCCCAGGCCGGAACCGGACTCGATGCCCTGCGCCAGGCGGTTTATCGTTTGCTGGGAGTCATCCGGGTCTATACCAAAAGTCCGGGCAAAAAACCCAACTTTGCCGAACCGGTGATTCTCAAGGCCGGCAGCACGGTTGCTGATCTTGCCGCCTCCATCCACACCGAGTTTCTGGCTCGCCTGAAATTCGCCCGGATCTGGGGAGAGGGGAGGTTTGATGGGCAGAAGGTGGCCCGCGACCACCCCCTGCGCGAAGGGGATATTGTGGAGATGCATGTCTGACAGGGGAGGGAATGATGACCGAGATATCCCTTTTCGAAGCGATCTACACGCAGCGGAGCATCCGCAAATTCACCGATGAGCCGGTCAGTGAGGAGGCGATCGCACAGATCCTGGAGGCTGCGACCAAGGCTCCCAGTGCCGGGAATCGCCAGCCGTGGGAATTCATCGTCATCCGGGATCCGCAGACCCGGCAGATCATAGGTGACTACTACCTCAAAGCCTTCCGGGAGTACAAGGCACGGGTGCTGGAACAGGCCAAAACCCTGCCGGCTGCCCGGGAGCAGGTGGCCCGCTGGGAGAGGAGAGGCCCTCCGGATGCCTTTGCAGAAAGCCTTTCCACCATTCCGGTCCTCATCCTCGTCTGCCTCAACCGGGAGAAGCTCGGCGTTCTGCACGATGATCCGGAACAGCCGGGACAGATCCCCTCCACCTATGCCTCCATCTACCCGGCGGTGCAGAACATGCTGCTGGCGGCACGGGGACTCGGCCTGGGATCGGTACTCACCACCCTCCACTGCCGTTATGAGCAGGAGATCAAGGCGTTACTCGGCATTCCCGACCACGTGCAGACCGTAGCCCTGATCCCCATCGGACATCCGGCCGTGCGGTTTGGTCCTACCACCCGTATCCCCGTGCAGCAGCTCACCCACTACGAGCGGTGGGGAGCGCGGAAGGAAAAGGGGTAGAGGCCGCCCCACAAAAAAACGGGGTAGGTCTCAGACCTACCCCGTCTCCTGTGTCCTACATTCTCCTCCCAGGCCTCAGGTCATGGCCAGCTCGGTAAAGATGGGGCTGAGGTCGGTGAGGGGATGCCCCTCCTTATCGGCAATCGGCCGGCGGGCAGGGTATACCGCTCGATAGTTGGGTATGCGCTGGCAGATCCGCTCTTCAAAGGTGGAGAGGGAGCGGTTTTCCAGGAAGATGCCGACCGGGATACGCTCTCCCCACTCATTGGCCTTGACTATAAACTGGCTCATCTTCTCGAAGGCGATCTTCTCATCCGCCCCTTCCGGAATGAGCGGATCGTACCCCTCCTCCTGCAGGGAATAGATGCGGGAGTGACCCTGCAGGTCCTTGCCGGCGTACCAGTCCTTGGTATGGAGATCGTTATAGGTGGGACAGGGCTGGAGCACGTCGAGGTAGGCGAGGCCTGGATGCTGGATGGCCCGCTGGATCAGGTTTGCCAGATCCTTCACATTATAGGCATAGCCCCGGCCGATCCAGGTAAAACCGGCAGCCAGGGCGAGCATCAAGGGATTGATCCGCGACTGGATGGTCGGTTCGGGCAGGCTCTTGGTCTTCAGTCCCAGCGGCAGGGTAGGTGCCGCCTGTCCCTTGGTCAGGCCGTACACCTCGTTGTTAAACAGGATATAGGTCAAATCGACGTTGCGCCGGCCACCGTTGACAAAGTGACCAGCCCCGATCCCCAAGCCATCCCCATCACCGGCCACCACCAGCACGGTCAGCTCAGGGTTGGCCAGTTTGGCCCCCATGGCGTAGGGGAGGGGACGGCCGTGTAAGGTGTGGATGCCGTAGGATCCGACGTAGTACTGGGCTTTGCCCGAACACCCGATACCGCCAAAGATAGCCACCTGATGCGGTGGCAGGTTCAGTTTGGCCAGGGCCTGCTGGATGGCGCTCAGGATCCCGAAATCCCCACATCCCGGGCACCAATCGCTGCTATGTTCCACCTGATAATCTTTTCGCGTGACTTTCGGCTGTATTATCGTTGCCATGATTTCTCTATCACCTCTTCTCTACAGGCTAGAAAAGTGCATGCTTACTCGTACGGGTTACGCACCACCACCCGGTGCTCGCTCTTTCCACTGTGAATGGCCTGGAAGGCGCGATACAATTCCTGGCCGGAAAAGGGGCGGCCGTTATACTTGACCACCAGATGATCCGGAGTCCGCCCCGTCTCTTCCCGTAGTAGATGGGCAAACTGGCCGGAGAAGTTCAACTCCACCACCACCAGGGGATGGGCAGAGTCGAGCAGGGGCATGAGCGCTGCACCCGGGAAAGGCCAGAGCAGACGCACCTGCACCAGGCGGGCGGCAATCCCATCCGCTTCCAGTCGTTGTAACGCCTCCTGGATGGCTCCCTTGTTCGATCCCCAACTGAGGATGGTAAAAGGAGCGTCGGGAGCACCGTATATCTGGAACTTCTCTTCCTGCGGGAGCTGTTGGAGCACCAGTTCCAGCTTGCGGGCTCGTTTTTCCATCATCCGCTCCCGTATCTCCGGGTCTTCTGTCACCAGCCCGACCTCGGTATGCTCCCCGCCGGTAAGCCAGTGCATGCCCCCGGGTTGTCCCAGCAGGGGACGGGGGGAGATGCCGGATTCGGTCAGGGCAAAACGGGGATAAGGGACATGGCCATTCCCTTCCGCCGGGGGAGTGGCCACCTGGCCACGATCGATACGGACGGCATGGAGGTCAAAGGGAGGAACGGTGCGGGTGGTACTGGCCAGCGCCTTATCCATGAGATGAATCACCGGCATCTGGTAGCGTTCGGCATAGTTGAAGGCGTGGGCAGCATCGTAGAAGGCCTCG
>RFHZ01000792.1 GCA_003696125.1 Nitrospinota bacterium | reverse complement strand
CCCCGGAACAGATGGCGCAGTTGAGTGATGCGCTGAAGCAGGAGTTTGACTTTGTCCTCTTTGACTCTCCGGCCGGGATCGAACAGGGTTTTCGCAATGCCGTTGCCGGGGCCATGGAAGCCATCCTGGTGACCACGCCTGAGGTATCGGCCATTCGGGATGCCGACCGGGTGATCGGTTTGCTCCAGGCCGCCGGCATCGATCCCTGGCTCATCATTAACCGGCTTTCGGCCACCATGATCCAGCAGGGGGATATGCTGGATAAGGACGATATCATCGACATCCTGGGGATACCCCTGCTGGGAATCATCCCCGAGGATGAGGGGATTCTCATCTCCAGTAATCGGGGACTCCCTATTGTCCTTAACATCGAATATACCGCCGGCAAAGCCTTTCGACGAATCGCCCGCCGCCTGATCGGCGAGGATGTGCCGTTGCCCGACCTGACCGATCCACAGTTTACCGGACGAAAGGAGCCCGGCTTTCTGACAAGGCTGGGGAAGTTTTTCAGTACCTCTCTACTGGGGAAGGAAGCGTAGGGTGTTTCGAGAACTATGGCAGCGTTTCAGGCCAGATACGGTCAGTCGAAGAACAGCGAGAGACCGGCTGCAGGATATTCTGGATCAGGATCGAACCCCTCTCTATCCAGAGTTGATCGATGCCCTTAAACCCGAACTCGTTGAGGTCTTCTCGCGCTATTTCGAGGTGGAGCGAGGGCAGCTGGCGGTTGAGGTAGAACGTCACAATGGGACGGCAACCCTGATCGTGAACCTCCCCTTCCGGCGATGCAAAGCGACAGTGGCAGGAGGCCGGGAAAGAGAGCTCCCCTCCCCCCCGCAACCGCACATCGATCCCAGCCAGTTCTGTTGTCCCAACCCGCAATGCCCCAATGCCGGCAAGAAGGGGCCGCATAATCATATCATCCGCAGCGGTTTCTACGGCAAAGGCAAGCGTATTCCCCTCCTCAAGTGCCAAGTCTGTGGGAAGCGATTTTCGGTGCGCCGCAACACCGTGCTCTTCAAACTGAAGGTGAAGGAAGAGACTTTCTACCAGGCCCTGGCCTTTCTGGTCAAAGGGAAGAAGATCGCCACCACCGCGCAGATGGTCGGATGTGATCCCAAGACCATCCGGCGCTGGGTAAAACGCGCCCTTCACCATAAAGACGAGGTTTCTCACTTCCTGCAGCAGTACCTGGAGTGTGAGCCGGAGCAGTTGCTACGTTTTTGGACGCAAAAGGAGCGTTGAGAGTCCTCCCCCTACAGGATCTAGCCCTTTTCTTCCCAACACTCCTGGATCGCCTGAGACAGGCGGTCAGCAGCCTCTGCAATGCGATGCTCTGCCCCCAGGGAGATGCGCAGGAAAGGACGCCATCGAGAGGCGAAATCCGGGACTTCGATCACCGGGGCCGGGTCGGTGAGACGAGGAGGATGACCGGCCTGGAGCGGGAGCTCCATCTTCCCCCGCTGTAAGATAGAAGGGGGACCCATACGGGTTCCCGGGTAGGTGATGACCCGGTAGTCCTGCTTGCAGATCCGGGCCAGTTCTTCTGGAGAGAGACCGGTCTGGTGCGTGAAGCGCTCGGTGAAGAGCGGGAGATAGAAGGTATTGGCCGCGGGGGAAAAGGGGGGCAGGGTGATGCCGTACCCGGTACTCTCCACCATGCGGTGATAGAAGGTGTGGAAGCGCGTCGCGATCTCCGCTCCGATACGGGCCGGCCATTCCGGATAGTGTTCCAGCAGATAGGCGGCCAGCAGGAGTTTGACGTTACTCGGATTCACCGATTGGGCGGTCTTGATCAGACGCAGGGCCTCTGCCGTCTCCAGGTTGGCCGTCACCGTATACCCGATTCGATACCCGGGTAGCCCATACTTCTTGGAAAAACTGTCCACCAGAATGGTCCGTTCCGGATCAAAGAGGCGGAGGAGCCGGATGGTTTCCCGGTCTGGCACGTTCCAGGCATAGACGATATCGACAACGATCGCCGTATCATACCGGTCGGCTACGGCGTTGATCCGCTCGATCTGCTCGGCCGTAGAGAGGGTATACCCTATCGGGTTGTTGGGGACATTGATCAGGATCATGCCTACCTCTGGGGTGGTATAGCGTTCAATCCCCTCCACTACCTCCTCTCCCGTGTACGCCGGGAAGGCAATCAGACCGGCATGGGCACCGATGATACTGGCGAAATAGGGATAGGAGGGGACCGGCAGGAGGACGTAGTGCCGGCGGTCCTGGGCAGAGGAGAGGGGAACGGTGCAGGCACGGACAATGCAACTGATCGCATCATGAGCACCATCAAAGGGGACCACATGTTCCTCGTGAAAGCGGGTCACCCCGAGCAGGGTGTTGAGATGGTGGCTGAGGAGTTCATTGGTCCGCAACTCTCCCCGCGTTCCGGCGTAGTGAACGGCCCGCTGGTAGACCGCCTCGCTCCGGGCCACGGTTTGCAGGATGGCGGGAAGTTCCTGCTGGAGAAAGGGGATGCCTCCCACTTCGCCGATGCCGAGATAATAGAAGGCCGGGTCACGCTGAAACGTCGCATACGAGCCATACCAGGCTTTCAGGTCTAACGCGGTCAGATACTCTCGGACTGGAACGGTGATCACAGATTTTCCCATGTCTTAGACTCCCTGCAGGCAATACGGAAAACCCAACAGCTTTCCCATCTTATTCTACGAGTCGATAGGCATGATCCAGCAACTCCACCAGGTGCAGGACCCTGGCCCGCAGACCGAAGCGCCGTACCCCGTACTGGAGTTGCAGTAGACAGCCTGGATTGGCGGTGACCACGATATCGGGATCTACCATCTGGATATGCTTCATCTTTCGCTCCAACAGGCTCAGAGAGATCTCCGGGTGGGTGATGTTATAGATACCCGCACTGCCACAGCACCAGTCGGCTTCTGGAAGCTCCTGGAGCTGGAGGCCGGGAATTTTCTGTAAGAGCAGGCGAGGCTCGTGCCGAATCCCCTGGCCGTGCAGGAGATGACAGGGATCATCGTACACCACACGTGCCGCAATGGTTCCCAGGCGATCGCGCAGGGGTAAGCTGGCCAGAAACTCGCTGATATCCTTTACCTTGTGGCTAAAAGCCCGCGCCTTTTGCCGATAGGCAGGATCGTCGGCGAGAAGGAGATGATATTCCTTGAGCATGGCCCCACAGCCCGCAGCATTGATGACTACCGTATCAACGCCGGCGTTTTCAAAGGCATCGATGTTGCGGCGGGCCAGCATCTTGGCCAGTTCCCGTTCCCCGGCATGGGCATGGATGGCTCCACAGCACTTCTGTCCCCAGGGAGTGATTACCGCGCAGCCGTTGGTGGCCAGGACCCGCACCGTAGCCAGGTTGGCCGGGGAATAAAAGAGAGGCATCACACAGCCGGCAAAAAAACCGACCCGCTGCCTCTGCTCCCCCCGGGAAGGCACCTGATCACGCAGCTCAAAGCGGAGATGCCGGGGGGGGAGGGGGGGGAGAAGCTGTTCTAACTGGTCGAGACGAGGGGAGAGGCGGCGGAGGAGCCCCAGGCGGCGAACCAGGTACTGTCCTCCCGATTTTTGGTAGAGCAGGAGGAGATCGGCAAGCCCCTCCAGGAGCTTGGGGCGGGTGAAGATCCAGT
>RFHZ01000791.1 GCA_003696125.1 Nitrospinota bacterium | reverse complement strand
GTTGACCAGGATATCGAGCCGGCTATGGGAGCGAAGAATCTCCTGAAATCCCTTCTCTACCGCCTGTATATCGGCGACATCAAACGGGCAGAGGGTGGCCTGGCCCCCTTTTTCCTGGATTTCCCGTTGGGTCTGGCGTGCCGCCTCTGTATTGGCTCGATAGTTGATGATTACCAGGATTCCCTGGCTCGCCAGCTCTTTGGCGATCGCTTTACCGATTCCTCTCGACGCTCCGGTGACCAGTGCCACTCGCTCTTGGGGCCCCATCGTTGTCCTCTCTCAGGCACGGGGAAAGTCGAGTAACTGTTCTAAAGGGATGACCGGTGTCTTCCGGTCGATGCGTTTCATTAACCCGGCCAGCACCCGTCCTGGTCCGACCTCCACCACCCCGTCGATCCCTTCGGCCAGGATGCGGTGCATCGATTCCTCCCAGCGTACCGGCAGGCTGACCTGCTGGATGAGGAGCGGTTTTACCCGGGAAAGATCAGGAATGACTTCCGCCTCGACATTGGAGACCACCGGGTAGCGAAAATCGGAAAGAGCAACCCGGTCCAACTCCGCTGCCAGCCGTTCTCCTACCGGCTGCATGAGACGGGAGTGAAAGGGAGCACTCACCGGTAAGAGCTTGGTTCTGGCTCCCCGGGCAGCCGCAGCTTCCATGGCCGCCTTTACCGCTCCGGCGTGACCGGAGATGACCACCTGTCCCGGGCAGTTATAGTTGGCCGGATCGACGATCTCTTCCCCCTGACTCTGGGCCTGGCAGATCTCTTCCACCACCTCTCGGGACAACCCCATGATTGCTGCCATGGCTCCCACTCCGACCGGTACCGCCTCCTGCATGAACTGTCCCCGTTTGTGGACAAGGTAGACGGCGTCGGCAAAGCGGAGAACTCCGGCGATCACCAGGGCAGAGTACTCCCCCAGGCTGTGACCGGCCAGGATCACCGGCTCTCGTCCCCGGTCCTGGAGCAGATGGGCAGTGATCACGCTGTGAATCAACAGAGCCGGCTGGGTGTAAGCGGTCAACTGGAGGGTTTCGGCAGGCCCTTCGAAGCAGAGGGTGGCAATATCGAACCCCAGCACATCGTTCGCTTCCTGAAAAAGCTGACGCGCTATCGCATAGCGATCATAGTATTCTTTACCCATCCCTACGGTTTGTGAGCCCTGGCCTGGAAAGAGAAACGCCCATCGTTCCGCCATGATCTTTCCCCGATGACGATCTACTCTTCGATGGCTAAGACTTTTCGTCCCCGATAATAGCCACAGTGCGGGCAGACCCGGTGCGGCATCTTCATCTCATGACATTGGGGACAGAGAGATAACGCCGGTAAAGAGAGCTTTTTTTTTTTTTTTCGTTTATCACGTCGTGATCGAGAGGTTTTCCGTTTGGGAACGGCCATGATTGTTCTCTCCCTTGCTTACCACTTACTCCACAGAATGGTTCGTCTCGCCTCTTTTCCCAGCATCGGCGATCTGGAAGCGTCTCCGCTAGGATTGCTGGAGCTTCTTGAGGATTTCAAAGCGAGGATCAATATACTCTTCTCTACACTCACACCGGCCTTCGTTCCAGTTTTGCCCACAGTGCGGGCATAACCCCTGACAGGTCTCCCGGCAGAGAGGTTTTAGGGGAAGGGCCAGACAGATCTGGTCATGTATCAGTTCACCAAAGTCGATTCGACCTTCCCGGTAGTAATAGGTATCCACCGCCCCTTCATCTGCCCGGAAAAAGTCTGCTGCCGGATCCCAGTGAGAAGGCGCGGGCAGGAAAAGCCCTTCTATAGCGAGCTCTAGCGGCAGTCTAAAGGTCTCCAAGCAGCGACTACATACCATCTCCAGCAGGGTGGAAACCACCCCTCGAAAGAAGACCTGCTCTTCCAGTTTGGTCACCTCCCCCGTGAGCACAACAGGGGTCAGGATAACAAATTCCCGCTCCTCTTCGGCGAAGAGCTGTTCCGGGCTCCCCTGCAGTTCCAGAGAAAGACCTCGAGCAGAGATACGTGAGAGTTCAATGCTGAAGGGATGCATGGTCCCTCCTCTTCCTACTCCCCAAGCAAACTGTCTGCTGTTTTCCCTCTCCCCCCAGGATCTTTCTGAAGACAGAGAATGCTCATCCGGTGTGGGGGAGGAGGGGAAGGACGACCTCATGGCCGCCCTGAGAAACTGGAACAGTATATATACGCGGTTTCATCTTGTCAACATTTTTTCGCAGCCAGGCATCTGCTTTGGTGCAGGGCATTCGTCACCGTTGAGGCACCTTGCTGAAAAGCGATGACCTCAACCGG